>NZ_DDCI01000012.1:0-261183 GCF_002335265.1 Cupriavidus sp. UBA2010 | reverse complement strand
GCGAGGGAGGGGACTCGAACCCCTACACCATTGCTGGCGTCAGGACCTAAACCTGGTGCGTCTACCAATTTCGCCACCCTCGCGGTCCTTGGACGGTGGTCAACAAAGCAAAAAAGGCGGCTGGAACTGCCCGCCTTTTCTTGCTTGCGGCGACTAGGCGCCGGGACACCGTCCGTGCCGCCGGCGTAACTTCTGCCTGCGGCGCAATAAGGAAGCGGATTGTAACGCAAGGCGGCAGGGGAATCCAGTCCCCTGCCCGCCCTGCGGGCATCCCGCGCCGTGATCAGTGGCGGGCGCGGATGAAAGCGATCACCAGTACCGTCGCGCAGGCTTCCAGTGCGGCCACGAAGTACAGGCCGCCGGCCAGTTGGCCGGTGCTGGTCTTGAACCAGCCGATCATGTACGGCGCCACGAAGCCGGCCAGGTTGCCGATCGAGTTGATCAGCGCGATGCCGCCTGCGGCTGCGGTGCCGGCAAGGAATGCCGACGGCAGCGACCAGAACACCGGGAAGGCGGCCAGGATGCCGATGGAGGCGATCGTCAGCGCGATCAGGGCCAGCACGGCGCTGTGAAGCAGGAAGCCGGTCAGCGTCAGGCCCACTGCTGCCACCAGCGTTGCCATCGCGCAGTGCATGCGGCGTTCGCCGGTGCGGTCCGAGTGAATGCCGTTGAGGACCATGGCGATGGTGCCGGCCACAAACGGGATCGCGGAGACCAGACCGATCTGCAGGTTGCCCTGTACGCCGAGCTCCTTGATGATCGACGGCGACCAGAATGCGATGGTGGCGTTGCCGCTGACGACGCAGAAGTAAATCGCCGCGCAGATCCACACACGTGCATTGGCGAAGGCGTCCTTGAGGGACGAGTGCTTGTTGGGGTCACGCGCCTCGGCTTCCACGTCGCGCGTGACGATGGTCTGCTCCTGCTGCGTCAGCCACTTCGCGTTGACCGGTTTTTCAGGCAGGTACATCAGCACTGCGATACCGGCCAGCACCGAAGGAATCCCTTCGATCACGAACAGCCATTGCCAGTTGGCCAGGCCATCCACACCGTCCATTGCGCTCATGATGAAGCCGGCCAGCGGGCCGCCCACCACTCCGGCTATTGCGAACGACGTCATGAACAGGCCATTGATACGTGCGCGACGCGCGGCCGGGAACCAGTACGTCAGGTACAGCACCACGCCCGGGAAGAAGCCCGCCTCGAAGACGCCGAGCACGAAGCGCAGCGTATAGAACTGCATCGGCGTCTTCACGAAGATCATCGCCATCGACGCCAGGCCCCAGAGGATCGTGATGCGCGCCAGCGTCTTGCGGGCGCCGATCTTCTCGAGCAGCAGGTTGCTCGGCACCTCGAACAGAAAGTAGCCGATGAAGAAAATCCCCGCGCCCAGCCCGTACACGGCCTCGCTGAACTGCAAGTCCTGCAGCATCTGCAGCTTGGCAAAGCCGACGTTGACGCGGTCGATCCAGGCCAGGATGAACAGGAAGACCAGGAAAGGGATCAGGCGCACGGTAATCTTGCGATACGCCTCGTTGCGTTGCTGAGCCAGTTCCGCGGCAGGCAGGCTCTCCGGGGCGCCAGGGGCGCCGCTCATCACGATGGACATCTGTGACTACTCCTTGGGTGTGGTGGGCGGGGCCGCGCTGCGTTGGCGCGGCCCTCTCGGTCTTGCGTTGTGCTAGCCGTGGGATCCGGCGGAAAGAACGATCAGCGCATCAATCGAAGGCGCGTTCGATGGCCGCGGCCACCTGCAACACGCGCGCGTCACTGCCATGCAGGCCGCACACGCCGAGGCCAATGCCTTCGCCGGCTGGCAGCGTCGCCGCGCAGCCGTCGAGGAAATTGATCACGCTTGCATTGCGAAGTACCAGGCCGTTGACCGCGAAGAAGTCTTCATCGCGTTCGAGGGCATCGAGACGCGGCGGGCGTACGGCCACGGTCGGCATCAGCCACGCATCGGCGTCGCGCAGCAAAACGGCGGCACGCTGCTGCATTGCGCATCGCGCGGCCAGCAGGTCGATGTAATCCGCCGCCGACTGCTTCTCGCCCCGGCGAATGCGCTGTGCCACTCGCTGGTCGTACTGGTCACCCTTGGCCGCCAGCAACGTGCGATGCCAGGCCCACGACTCAGCCGCGGTCAGGCCTCCACCGCCATTGATCTCCGGCAGGCGGCGCAGTTCGGGGAAGTCGAACGGGACGATCGTCGCGCCCTGGGCTGACAGCCTAGCCAGTGCGGCTTCAAACGCCTGCGCCACTTCCGGGTCGAGACCATCGCAGACGAAATCACGCGTCACGTAGAAGCGCAGTCCACGCAGGTCCGCCGCGCCGGTATCCAGCGTCTCGCCGCTCAGCACCGCATCCATCGCCGCACAACAGGCAACCGAGCGCGCCAGCGGGCCGGCGGAGTCGAGCGACGTCGACAGCGGTACTGCGCCGTCCAGCGGAACGCGACGCGCCGTCGGCTTGAAACCAGTCAAGCCGCAGAATGCCGACGGAATGCGGATCGAGCCGCCGGTATCGGTGCCGAGCGCAGCCACAGCCATATCTTCGGCCACGCTCACCGCGCCACCCGATGTCGATCCACCGGCAACACGCTCGGGGTCGAACGGCGTGCGCGGCGTGCCGTAGTGCGGATTCAGCCCCAGGCCCGAGAACGCGAACTCGCTCATATTGGTACGGCCGATCAGCACCGCCCCAGCGGCACGCAGTCGCGCCACGGCGGGCGAGTCAGCCTGCGCCGGCGCACCGCCGTCGAGGGCCTTCGATCCGGCACGCGTGACCTGACCGCGAACGTCGAACAGGTCCTTGATCGAGATCGGCAGCCCGGCCAGCGGCGAGGCCACAAGGCCCGCGCTGCGCGCCTGATCGGCTGCACGTGCCTGGGCCAGCGCGCCTTCTGCATCGACCGTCATGAAGGCCGATCCGCCCGCCTGCCGATGCCGGGCGATATTAGCCAGCGCAGCCTCGGTCAGCGCCACGCTCGTGGTGCGGCCTGCAGCCAGCGCTGCGGCCAGTTGAGCTATGGTCGGCGCGCTCATTCGGCCACCGCCAGTGATTCCACGCGATATGCATGGCGCAGCGTGCGGTTGCGCACGGGGTCGTGCAGTTCCACTTCAAACGCTTCGCCATGGCCCAGATCGCCGATCACTGCCTGCGTGCCGCAGAACATTGCGGTGCCCACGGGCAGTTGCGCCTCGCCGGTCAGGCGCTGGATCAGGTCACGCGGGTCCAGCAGGCGTGTCACCTTGCCCTCCTGATACAGCGAGCGCTGACCATCGCGCACGCGCCAGCAACGCATTTCCAGCACGTCCCAGTGGTCGGCCACCTCGTCAAAACGCCAGACTTCGCGGCCCATCGGCTTGGCGCACATCTGCTTCGACACCGTCACGTCATAGGCCTCGACCTTGCGATCGGTGTGATCGGAACCGATGCCGATATAGAGCCCGTCTGCGCCCTGCAGCAGCACGAACTCGGTTTCGCCCGAGGAATCATCGCGCGGCACTTCGAGCACGTCGTCGGTGGTCAGCAGCGAGGCGGCCAGCGGATAGAACGTCGGCACGGTTGCGGGCGGCTTGACGCCGAGCGCCTTGAGTTCGTCGATATGGTGCTGGACGGCGTCCATGTCGCGGCCAGTCCAGCCAGCGATGATCAATCGTTCGATGTCGAGGGCGAGCGCGCCCCCGCCGGCTACCTGAAGTTGCAGTGTCGGCATTGCGTACTACCTTGTTACGAGGGGAAAAGGGTCGGTCAGAGTGTCCGGATGATGTTCTTCCGGAATTCGTCGATATGTTCGCGGATGGCCTCGCGCACCGCCGGTATGTCGCGCCGCTCCAAGGCGTCGACGATCTCCAGATGCTCCTGGTAGACGTTCTCCAGGTGCTGCGGATCCGAAAGCGAGAGGAACCAGAAACGCGCCTGCTTCTCGTGCAGGCCGCGCAGCAGATCGGCCAGCACGCGGTTGCGCGAGGCGGCTGACATCGCCGTGTGGAACTTCAGGTCCAGCGCGGCCAGCGCGGGGATATCGCGCCTGGCGACCAGTTCGGGCGAGCGGTCGACGATGTCGCGCATCGCCTTGAAATCGCTGTCGTGACCGCGCTCGCATGCCAAGGTGGCGCACAGCACCTCATTGGTCGCGCGCACTTCGATCATGTCGAGCACTTCATTGAGCGACAGCGGCGTCACCAGCACGCCCTTGCGCGGCAGGATCGATACCAGCCCTTCCACTTCCAGGCGATGCAGCGCCTGATGCACGGGAGTACGACCGAGACCGAGCAACGCGGCCACCTGGGCCTCGTTCAGCGGCTCGCCGGGCCGGAACTCGCACGAGATGATGCGACGCTTGATCTCGGTGTATGCGTGTTCGCGCATGGCCGCCCCGCTCTGGGCGAGGGTCGGGATTGTGGGTTCGGCGTCGGCTGCGCCGACCAGTCGGATGGGATTCGCCACGGCAGATCGGAATCTGTTTGATGTTGCAGTGATACTAGTGTGATATTTCACTGAGCACAACCCGAGAAATTGTAGGGGTAAACACCAAGCAGCTTCGCAGATAGAACGGCTCGCGTATCATGAGCAATCGGCCTGAAATCGATAATCGATTCGACCGCATCTTGGTGCAATACATCTACATCGTGGTGCAGCGGGTCACGCCGATGGTGCCAACTCCAGGTCGAAGACCATGACCACCGACGACAAAGAACGCCCCGATCCGCTGTTCAACCAGTCCCTTGAAAAGGGCCTCGACGTGCTGCGTGCATTCAGCGCCGTGCATCGCACGCTGACGTTGGCCGAGCTGGCGGCACTGACAGGCATGACCAAAAGCTCCGCCCAGCGCACGATCCACACGCTGGAGCGGCTCGGGTACGTCGACAAGCATCCCCAGACGAGGCGTTTCCGGCTGACGCCCAGGGTGATGGAGATCGGCTACAACTACGTTGCCGCGGACGCGCTGATTCCGATCGCCAGCCCCTACCTCTCGCAACTGGCCAATGCCAGCGGCGAGACCGCCAACCTGACCGAGCCTGTCGGCCTGGAGATGGTCTACATGGCGCAGCTCGTGACCGCCAAGCACATGCCAGTGCTGACGCCGGTGGGCATGCGGATTCCGATGTACTGCACAAGCTCGGGACGCGCCTACCTGAGCACGCTGCCGGACGAACGCGTACGAGCGATGCTTGAAGCGTCCGCGCGCGCGCCACGCACGCCGGCCACGCTGACCGAGGTGGAGACCATCTTCGAGCGCGTCGTGGCGTGCCGCACGGTCGGTTACGCGTGCAACGAGGAGGAACTGTTCCTGGGCGACATGGGAATTGCCGCACCGGTAGTGAACAGCCGTGGCGAGGCAGTGGGGGCGGTCCATGTTTCGCCACCAGCCAGCCGCTGGACCATGGCCGACGCGCAGAAGAAGCTTGGCCCGCTGGTGGTCGAATGCGCGTGGGCGATCTCGCGATCGATCGCCCACTGAGCCAGCAGGTGCTTATCGCGCGTGCTCCAGCATGGCCCGCAGCAGGACGTTGGCGCCAGCCTCGATATGCTCGGGCAGCGCATCCTCCAGCTCGTTATGGCTGATGCCGTCCTTGCACGGTACGAAGATCATGCCGGTGGGTGCGCGCTGTGTCACGTACACCGCATCGTGTCCGGCGCCGCTGACCACATCCATGTGCGGCAGATCCAACCCAGCCGCCGCGCGGCGAACGCTATCGACGCACGCCGGCGCGAACAGGCAGGGTTCGAACTTGACCACCTGCCGGATTTCCACGTCCACGGCCGTCGCATCGGCAATACCGGCGAACGCCGCGCGCATCGCTGCGTCCATCCGGTCAAGGCCATCTTGCGAGAGATGGCGAACATCCACAGAGAAATCCACGCGCCCTGGTATCACGTTGCGCGAGTTCGGCATGACTTCCAGGAAGCCCACCGTGCCGCGGCCATGCGGGGCTTCGTCGCGCGCGATGCGATTCACCGCCTCGATCATGCGCGCCGAAGCCAGCAGCGCGTCGTGACGCAAGGCCAGCGGCGTCGGGCCTGCATGCGCATCCTGGCCGGTGACGGTCACGTCGTACCATTGCTGCCCAAGTGCCCCGGATACCACGCCAATCGGTAGGCCAGCGGCCTCCAGGACTGGCCCCTGCTCGATATGCGCCTCGAAGTAGGCCGCATACATGCCACCGGGCACTTCACCCGCACGCTGCGTGCCGCGATAGCCGATGGCTGCGAGCGCATCGCCAACGCTCACGCCGTCTCGGTCTTGCTGCCGTCTGGCGAACTCCGCATCGAAAACGCCTGCGAATACGCCCGAGCCCATCATCACGGGCGTAAAGCGCGTGCCTTCCTCGTTGGTCCAGATCGCCACCTCCAGCGGTGCACGTGTGCCAATGCCCAGATCGTTGAGCGTGCGCATCACTTCCAGACCCGCCAGCACGCCGAAATTGCCGTCGAACTTGCCGCCGGACGGTTGGGTATCGATATGGCTTCCCGTGGCCACCGCTGGTGCGGTGGGCTCTGTGCCGGCACGTCGTGCGAACACATTGCCGATCTCGTCCACGCGCACGTCGAGCCCAGCCTCGCGGCACCAGCTCGCCACGAGGTCGCGGCCCTTTCGGTCGTCTTCGGTCAGTGCAATACGGCATACGCCACCCTTAGGCGTGGCGCCGACCGCGCCCAGATCCATCAGCGATTGCCACAGGCGTGCGCCATTGATGCGAGGAGTGAATTGCGAATCCATGTCTGTGTTGTCTGCAGTGAGTGAACATCGACCCGGGTACGAGCAAGAAGCAGACCACTGACAGGTGCGGACAGTCTCGGCCATGACCACCCATCGATGGTGCATGGTCACTGGCACATCAATTGCTTGACGGAGCAATGTCCATCCACAGCCCATTCCGTTTCAGGAGCCCCGCCCGTGACCCACTCCACGTCCTCCCATTCAAAAGGCCTTTCCGCCGCGATTCGCACCGTCTCCGCCGCCGTCACGTTGTCGCTGCTGGCCCTGCCCGGCGCCGCGATGGCCGAGAAGGTGCTCCGCATCGGCATGACGGCCGCCGACATCCCGCGTACGCTCGGCCAGCCTGACCAGGGTTTCGAAGGCAACCGGTTCACTGGCATCCCGATGTATGACGCACTCACCCAGTGGGACCTGTCCAAGAGCAACGGCCCGAGCCTGCTGATTCCCGATCTGGCAACCGAATGGAAGGTCGACGACAAGAACAAGACCGAATGGACGTTCAAGCTGCGCCCAGGCGTGAAGTTTCACGACGGCTCGCCGTTCAATGCCGATGCCGTGGTCTGGAACGTCAACAAGGTGCTCGACAAGACCGCGAAGCAGTTCGACCCCAGCCAGGTCGGCGTCACCGCTTCGCGCATGCCCACGTTGCGTAGCGCGAAGAAGATCGATGACATGACCGTGCAACTCGTCACGTCAGAGCCGGATTCGTTCCTGCCGTACAACGTGTCGAACCTGTTCATGGCATCGCCGTCCCAGTGGGAGAAGAAGTACGCGGCGGTCCCTGCCTCCGTGACCGACCCAGCGGAGCGCAGCAAGCAGGCATGGGTGGCCTTTGCAGCGGACGCATCGGGTACGGGGCCATTCAAGATGACCCGCTTCGTCCCGCGCGAACGCCTGGAGCTTGCCAAGAACCCCGCCTACTGGGACAGCAAGCGGGTGCCGAAGATCGACAAGGTCGTGATGCTGCCGATGCCCGAGGCCAATGCACGCACCGCGGCACTGCTGTCAGGCCAGGTGGACTGGATCGAGGCCCCGGCACCTGATGCCATCGCGCAAATCAAGAGCCGTGGCTTCGATGTGTACGCCAACGCGCAGCCGCACATGTGGCCATGGCAATTGTCATTCGCACCGAATTCCCCGTGGCTCGACAAGCGCGTGCGCCAGGCCGCGAACCTTTGCGTGAATCGCGCCGGCCTGAAGACACTGCTCGGCGGCTACATGGCCGAGGCCAAGGGCATCGTCGAAGCCGGAAACCCGTGGTGGGGCAATCCGGCATTCACCATCAAGTACGACCCCGCCGCCGCGCGCAAGCTGATGACAGAGGCCGGGTACTCCGCCGCCAAGCCGGTGAAGGTAAAGGTCCAGGTATCCGCATCGGGTTCCGGCCAGATGCAGCCGCTGCCCATGAACGAGTACGTACAGCAAAACCTCAAGGAGTGCTTCTTCGACGTGGACTTCGACGTCGTCGAATGGAACACGCTGTTCACGAACTGGCGCATTGGCGCGAAGGACGCGAGCGCGCATGGTGCCAACGCGATCAACGTGAGCTTTGCGGCGATGGACCCTTTCTTTGCCATGGTCCGCTTCGTCAGCACGAAGACGCAGCCGCCGGTCTCGAACAACTGGGGCTACTTCGGCAACGCGGAGTTTGACAAGCTGATCGAGACCGCGCGCACCTCGTTTGGCGAAAAAGAACGAGACGCCGCGCTGGCAAAACTCCACGCACGCATCGTCGAAGAAGCGCCATTCGTGCTGATCGCCCACGATGTGGGCCCGCGCGCGATTTCCCGGAAGGTCAAGGGGGTGGTGCAGCCGCAGAGCTGGTTCATCGATATCGCGACGATGTCGATCGATTGACGGACTCGCCGCAGTGCCCTCCTCCGCGGAAGGGGGCACTTTCCCGCGCCAACGTATTTGCCTGTTCCCAAGCCGGCCATAGACCATGACTTACCTGCTTCGCCGCATCGCATATGCCCTGCCGATCCTGCTTGGGGTCGCCCTGCTCTGCTTCTCGCTGGTCCACATTGCCCCCGGCGATCCCCTTGTATCGGTGCTGCCGCCCGATGCATCCGAGGATCTGCGGCGACAACTGACCGCGCTGTACGGGTTCGACAAGCCGTTTCTCGAGCAATTTCTCCATTGGCTGCTGCGCGCGCTGCATGGGGACCTCGGTACGTCGATCGCCACGAACCGGCCAGTGATGAGCGAGGTGTCGGTTGCCGTTGTCAACTCCGTGCGCCTGGCCGCCGTCGCCACGCTGATCGGCTTCACGTTCGGCTGCCTGTTCGGCTTCGTGGCCGGCTACCTGCGCGATTCGGTTCCCGATCGTGTGGCGTCGTTCCTGTCGGTGCTGGGCGTCAGCATTCCGCATTACTGGCTCGGCATGGTGCTGGTGATTGCGTTCTCCGTGCTGCTGGGATGGCTGCCGGCCACCGGCGCCGGCCCCAATGGATCGGGCGACTGGAGTTGGGATTGGGAACACATCCAGTACATGCTGCTGCCCGCGGTCACAATGTCGGTGATTCCGATGGGCATCGTGGCCCGCACCATCCGCGCACTGGTGGCCGAGATCCTGTCCAACGAGTTCATTGTCGGCCTGCGCGCGCGCGGATTGTCGGACGTTGCCGTATTCCGTCACGTGGTCAAGAACGTGACGCCGACGGCGCTCTCGATCATGGGCCTGCAACTGGGCTATCTGCTCGGTGGCTCGATCCTGATCGAAACGGTGTTCTCCTGGCCGGGCACCGGTTTCCTGCTGAATTCCGCCATTTTCCAGCGCGATTTCCCGTTGTTGCAGGGCACGATTCTCGTCCTGGCAGTGTTCTTCGTAATGCTGAACCTGCTGGTCGATGCATTGCAGACGTTGTTCGACCCCCGTATCCAACGCAACTGAGGACGCCACGATGGAAATGACACTGAACAAGGCCGTGGCACCGCTACCCGTGGAGCGTTCGCCCGGATACTGGACCACGGTCTGCCGCCGGCTGCTGCGCAACAAGCTCGCGATGCTGGCCGCGCTGATCCTGATCGTACTTGTCCTGACGGCGATCTTCGCGCCGGCGCTGATGCCTGCCGACCCCTATGCGTCGTCGATTCTCAAGCGATTGAAGCCGATCGGCTTCGACGGTCACCTGCTTGGTACCGATGAACTGGGCCGCGACATGCTGTCGCGCCTGATGCTTGGCGGGCGGTTGTCGCTGTTCATGGGTATCACGCCGGTACTGCTCGCCTTCCTGATCGGCAGCACGATCGGCATCGTCGCCGGTTATGCGGGTGGCTGGACGAACACCGTCATCATGCGGCTCACCGACATCCTCTATGCGTTTCCGTCGGTACTGCTGGCCATTGCGCTATCCGGCACACTGGGCGCCGGGGTTGGCAACGCATTGTTATCGTTGACCATCGTGTTCGTGCCGCAGATCGTGCGCGTCGCCGAAAGCGTGACCACGCAGGTACGCAACCGGGAATTCGTCGATGCCGCCCGCGCCTCGGGCGCATCGTCGCTGACGATCGTGCGCGTGCACGTCCTCAACAACGTGCTCGGTCCAATCTTCGTTTATGCCACGAGCCTGATCTCGGTCTCGATGATCCTGGCCTCCGGGCTCTCGTTCCTGGGGCTTGGCGTCAAGCCACCAGAGCCCGAATGGGGCCTGATGCTGAACACCCTGCGCACCGCCATCTACACCCAGCCATGGGTGGCCGCGTTGCCCGGCGCGATGATCTTCCTGACCTCGATCTCGTTCAACCTGCTGGCCGATGGCATTCGCTCGGCCATGGAAATCAAGGAGTGAGCATGGTTGAAACGCATGTACCCCTGCCTACCGCCCCCAATGATGTCGGCGGCCGGGCGCAGCCGCTGCTCATCGCACGCCAGCTGGTCAAGCACTTTCCGCTGAAGTCCCCCGTCCCGCTGCGCAAGGGCGGTGTCGTGCGTGCCGTGGACGGCGTGAGCTTCGATGTCCTCAAGGGCGAAACACTTGGCGTGGTCGGGGAATCGGGCTGCGGCAAGTCCACCACGGCACGCCTGCTGATGCAACTCACGCCGCAGGACAGCGGCGAACTGATCTTCGATGCACAGGGCGTTGATTCCCGGCAATTGCCGATGAAGGCGTTCCGCAGTCAGGTGCAGATGGTATTCCAGGACAGCTACTCGTCGCTCAATCCACGACTGACTATCGAGGAATCGATTGCGTTCACGCCACGTGTCCACGGCGTTTCCGCACGGGAAGCCACGGAACGCGCCCGCTACCTGCTGGAGCGCGTGGGACTGGAGCCGAAGCGATTCGCCGGCCGCTATCCGCACGAACTGTCGGGCGGACAGCGCCAGCGCGTGAACATTGCGCGTGCGCTGGCGCCACGGCCCCGCCTTGTCATTCTTGACGAAGCCGTGTCCGCCCTCGACAAGTCCGTGGAAGCCCAGGTACTGAACCTGCTGATGGACCTCAAGGCCGAGTTCAACCTGACCTACGTGTTCATCAGCCACGACCTCAATGTGATTCGCTACCTTTGCGACCGCGTCATGGTCATGTATCTGGGCAAGGTCGTGGAGATCGGCGCAACCGAATCCGTCTATGCCAACCCGGCCCATCCCTATACGCGGGCACTGCTGACATCGATGCCTTCGATGGATCCCGACCAGCGCACGCTGGCCGCGCCGTTGGCTGGCGATCCGCCCAACCCGATCAATCCGCCATCGGGCTGCAGCTTCCATCCGCGCTGCGTGCGTGCCGAGCCCATTTGCGAACGGCGCGAGCCTGTCCTCACCGACGCGCTCAGCGGCCATCCGGTGTCATGCCTGATGGCCATGCCAGACGGCGGCCACTCGCTGCCGCTGCGCCGGCTGACGACGAACCTGCATGCCGCCACGCCCTGAACTCGCGGAGACACCGATGTCCACCGACCCCCTCCATTCCCATCCACCCGCAGTCTCCGTGCGAGATCTGCGTGTGTCCTTTGCAAGCGGCGGCAAGACGATCCAGGCCGTCAACGGTGTATCGCTGGAAGTAGCGCCGGGCGAAGCCGTGGCGCTGATCGGCGAGTCGGGCTCTGGCAAGAGCGTCACGCTACGCGCCTTGATGCGTTTGCACCCGCCACGCCGCACGACGATATCCGGCGAGATTCAGGTCGACGGCCAGTCCGTGCTGGATCTCGACAAACGCGCGCTGGCCCGCCTGCGCGGCGGCACCGTCGCCATGGTGTTTCAGGAGCCACTCCTGGCGCTGGACCCCGTCTACACGGTTGGGCAACAGATTGTCGAATGCATCCGCACACACCGTAGGGTATCGACATCGGAAGCGCGTGCGCTGGCACTCAAGGCGCTGGAATCCGTGCGCATTCCCAGCCCGGAACGACGCCTGGCAGCCTATCCGCATGAGATGTCGGGCGGCATGCGTCAGCGCGCGATGATCGCGCTGGCGCTGTCCGCACAGCCCAGGATCCTGCTGGCCGACGAGCCCACGACGGCACTCGATGCCACGGTGCAGATCCAGGTACTGATACTGCTGCGCGAACTGCAGCGCGAGCTCGGCCTGTCGATCATCTTTGTCACCCACGATATCGGCGCCGCCGTGGAAATCGCCGATCGCGTCGCCGTGATGTATGGCGGACGCATTGTCGAGGAAGGCCCCATCCGCACCCTGATGCGTGATGCGCGCCATCCGTACACGATCGCCTTGCTGCAAAGCCGACAGCATGGCATGGGCCGTGGCGAACGCCTCGCGACGATCGGTGGCGCGCCGCCTGACCTGGCCGCGCTGCCGCCCGGCTGCACGTTCGCACCACGCTGCGCGCAGGCCAGTGCGGCCTGCCTGTCGGCGATACCGAAAGCCGTATCGCTCGGCAACGGACATCGCGTCAGCTGTGTGCGGGTTACCACGCCCGCTGCCAGCGAATGCGTCGCCTGAAACCGTTTGATCAATTCCAAGGAAATCGCACCCATGAGCCTGGCCACCCATCCCTCGCGCGCCTTTCTGCCATACCCCGATGCCCCCGTGCCCAACGCGGCCAGCGGCCCGCTTCACGGCCTGACGTTCGCCGTCAAGGACCTCTTCGACGTCTCCGGCTACCCCACGGGCGGCGGCAATCCGCATGTGCTAGCACGCTCTGGCATCAAGACCACGACAGCGCCCACCGTCCAGAAACTACTCGACGCAGGCGCGGCGTTCGTCGGCAAGGTCCATACGGACGAGCTCGCGTTCTCGATGAACGGACAGAACCATCACTACGGCGGCCCGTACAACGGCACGGCGCCCGATCGCATTACGGGCGGTTCGTCGTCAGGCTCGGCATCCGCTGTGTCGAACAAGCTGTGCGACTTCGCGCTCGGCACCGACACCGGTGGCTCGGTCCGCGCACCGGCCAGTCATTGCGGTCTGTTCGGCATCCGTCCGTCACATGGCCGGATATCGCTGACTCACTGCATGCCACTGTGCGAAACACTGGATACGTGCGGCTTCTTCGCCCGGGATATCGCCACCTTCGCGCGCGTGGCCGACGTCCTGCTAGGTGCGGATGCCAATCCGCTGCCCAGCCAGGCCAGGCTGTTGCTGGCAGCCGACCTGTTCGAACTGCCAACGCCCGAGGCGCGCAAGGCGCTTGCACCCGTCGCCGCTCGCATCGAGGCCGTGCTCGGTAAAGCCTCGCCTGTTGACGTGGCCGATCGTCCGCTGTCGGACCTGTACTGGGCCTTTCGCTACGTGCAAGGCTGGGAGGCGTGGCGGGCGGACGGCGCACTGATCGAGAACTATGGCCTGCAGCTGGGGCCCGATGTCGCCGGCCGATTCGCGTTCAGCAAGGAGGTAACGGCAGCGCAGTTCGAGAAATCGAGCGCCGTGCGCCGGGAGTTCACGGCTCACCTGGGCCGTCTGCTGGGTCAAGACGGCATCCTGTTGCTACCGACGATGCCGGACATCGCGCCACTGCGTACGACACCGATGGAAGCACTCGAAGACTACCGGACCACCGCGGCGCATACGCTATGCCTGACCCCGCTGACCGGATTCCCTCAACTCAGCCTGCCGCTATCCGGGCGCGACGGCGCGCCACTGGGACTATCCCTGATTGGCCCCATGGGGAGCGACCGCAGCCTGATTGCCGTGGCCGAAACATTGATGACGGCGATCGCCTGAACTAAGCTGGTGCCAGACCGCTCCCCGATCCTCGTCGGTGAAGCGGATGGCGCCAACCGCTCCCATCACGGCAATCACATCATGACCCGACTCCGCATCTCCGCCGCCGGCTACACCTTTATCGCCGATACCAACCCCGATGCGCCGCAGACCGTTGCCGCGTTCCTGAAACTGCTGCCCTATCGGCAGAAGCTGATCCACGTACGCTGGAGTGGCGAGGGCTGCTGGATTCCGCTGGGCGAGTTCAGGCTCGGTGTCGACTTCGAGAACCACACGAGCCATCCGTCCGTGGGGGACATCCTGTTCTACCCAGGCGGCTACAGCGAGACGGAGATCATCCTGGCCTACGGGAGCTGCTGCTTCGCCAGCAAGCTGGGGCAATTGGCGGGCAACCACTTCCTGACCATCGTCGAGGGCAAGGAAAACCTGCGCGCCCTGGGCACCAAGGTGCTGTGGGAAGGCGCCCAGGACGTCGTATTCGAACTGGCCTGACGGGCTCAGGCATCGCCGGCGGACAGCGCCAGCGTACGGAGCGCCGCCACCGGCTCGGGCGCATCCCGGCGGGAGAGCAGTACCACACGTGTCGTCGCGCCCGCATCGGACAATGGCACAAACCGGACGCCATCGGGCCCGAACCACTGCATCGATTCCGGCACCACGGCTACGCCAAAGCCTGCCGCTACGAGCGATAGCTGCGAAAGCTTGCGGGAAATCGCACCGGCCGCCGTGGGATAGAAGCCGCTCGCCTGGCAAAGCTGCGCCACGCGGTAGCTGAGCCCGCCCCGCTCTGGGTGCGGCAGCGAGACAAACGGCATCTCTCGCAAGGCACTCAGCGTCAGCGATTCCCGTCGCGACATTGGATGGTCGGCGCAGACAGCCACGACCAGCCGCTCTCCGGCCATCGGATCGATCTGGATGTTCGGGTAACGACGTAGCACCGGATCACGCGCCAGCCCGAGGTCGGCACGGCCCTCCTCGATGTCGACCGATTGCTGCTCCGACGATGCCTGGGCAACTTCAAAGCGGACGGCGGGATGGTCGGACTGCCAGCGATGCAACCAGCCGCAACGCTGCGGCGTCAGCACGACCGAACTCGAATGGAGCAGGCGTATCGCATCGGCCCCACCACGCTGCACTTGGCGGGCCTGCACGGCTGCGCCGGCGAGGTCGGACAGAATGCGGCGCGCCGATTCGTAGAACGCCTGCCCCGCCGCCGTCGGCTCCACATGCCGAGGCTTGCGCACCAGCAATTCCACCTGCAGCGCCGCTTCCATGTCACGGATCTGCCGGCTCAGCGCCGACTGGGCGATAAACAGCCGTTCGGCCGCCAGGCTGAAATTGCCGGCGTCCACAATCTCGACGAAATAGCGCAACTGCTTCAGGGAGGGCGTCATGAGCGAGAGTTTGCCACGCCCTTCATGGACTCTGGCTGCCATGCCGATTTGCGATGGCAGCGTGCGGCATTTGCGATCGATCGGCACGTCGCCCGGCGCTACGCTGAATCCTCTCCCAATCCCCGCCTCGCCGATGGACCTGTCCGCCCTGCTTCCCGACGTTTCCCTGCCCCCCTATGCCACCATGAGCGCCGCGTTGGCCGTGGCGTACGTCATCTTCGGCATTGCCGGATTCGGCACGGCGCTGGTGGCAGCACCTGTGCTGGCCTATGTGATGCCCGTCGCGCAGATCGTGCCACTGCTGGCGTTAATGGACTGCTCGGCGGCACTTCTAAACCTGGCACGCGACGGACACGCCGCCGATCGTACCGAGTTGCGGCGGCTGGTGCCGTGCCTGCTCATCGGCAGCCTGATCGGCGCGGCACTGCTGCTGCGGATACGCGCCGACCTGCTGCCCGCCGTGCTGGGTGTCTTCGTCACGGCGTATGCGATCTGGTCGTTGCTCGGCAAGCGGCCGGCCACGCGACTTCCCTCATCCGCCGCCGTGCCGTTCGGGTTGGTCGGTGGCATCTGCTCCGCAATGTTCGGTAGCGGTGGCTTTCTATACGCGATCTATCTGTCGAGCCGGCTCGACAAGGACGCCATGCGCGTCACCCAATCGACCTTGATTGGATTGTCCACACTGACACGGTTGGTGCTGTTCCTGCTGGCGGGCGTTTATGCGGACGCGGAACTGCTGAAGCTCGCGGTGGCATTGGCGCCAGCGATGATCGTTGGGCTGTGGGCCGGGCGCCAGATTACGCTGCGCATGTCGCGCGAGCAGTTCCTTCGCGTGGTGAACGTGATCGTGCTGCTTTCGGGCAGCGCGCTGGTCATTCGCGCCTGGCTGGCCTGATCAGGCTCCTCGCGCATTGAAGCCTCGCGCCTTATCTCCTCGCGCGCTAACATGCCGGCATCGCGGACCCACTGTCGGGCCCACCGAAGCTGGAGATGCTCCCGGTATGTACATGATCTACTGGACCGAGGCCACCGCCGACGGTCTGGCCCCGCACGCGCAATCGTTCCCCGGTGACGCCCTTAAGGATGCGCTGCAGTTCGCGGAGGCGCTGCGTCGTCGCCAGTTTGCCGGCGAGCCGGTCAGCTTCGTCACGCTCTGCTCGGAAAATCCGAACTCGGTCGGCAAGCCGGGCGCGGCTGACCCGCCGCCCGACTACGAATGGAAGAAGCGCAGGCCGTAGCAGCCTGCTGCCAGCCCCAAACCCTCAGTTCGTCATCACCCCTTGCCCGCCTTCCGGCGGCCGGACGCGGAACCACGCCGCGTACAGCGCGGGCAGGAACAACAGTGTCAGCACCGTGGCGACGATCAGGCCACCCATGATCGCGGCAGCCATCGGCCCCCAGAACGTCGAGCGCGACAGGGGAATCATCGCCAGCACCGCCGCTGCGGCTGTCAGCATGATCGGGCGGGCCCGGCGCACCGCTGACTCGACGATGGCCTGCCATGGCGGAATGCCCGCCTTGATGTCCTGCTCGATCTGATCAACCAGAATCACCGAATTGCGGATGATCATGCCCAGCAGCGCGGTAATGCCCAACTGGGCGACAAACCCCATCGGCGCGTGCAGGAGCAACAGCGTCGCCGCCGCGCCAATCAGACCCAGCGGGCCGGTCAGGAACACCATCACCGACCGCGAGAAGCTGTGCAACTGCAGCATCAGCAGCGTGAAGATCAGGAAGATGCACAGCGGCAGTTGCGCGGCGATCGATGCGCCAGCCTTGCCGCTTTCCTCCTGCGCACCCGCGATCGCGATGCGGTAGCCGGGCGGCAGGGTAGCGCGGATCGCGTCGAGCTTCGGATCGATCTGCGCGGTCACGGTCGGGCCCTGGATGCCATCGACGATGTCGGACTGCACGGTAACGCCGAAGTCGCGATTCTCGCGCCAGAGCACGCCGGGCTCCGACTTCAGCGTCACGCGCGCCACCTGCGTCAGCGGAACGGCGCGGCCCGTGCTGGTCGGCACCAGGATGTTGTTCAGGTCCGACATCGTGTCGCGCTCGCTTTTCGGCGTGCGCATGACGATATCGATCAGCTTGTCCGCGTCGCGATACTGGCCGACCGGCACGCCGGTCAGCACCGCCTGCGTGGCGCGGGCAATCGCATTGGTGGTCACACCGAGCGCGCGTGCCTTGTCCTGGTCAAGCTCGAGACGCAGCATCTTCACGTTCTCGTTCCAGTTGTCATTGACGCCGACCGTGTTCGGATTGGCTGCCATGATGGCCCGCACCTGATCCGCCGCCTTGCGCACCCCGGCGGCATCCGGACCAATCACCCGGAACTGCACCGGGTAAGCAACGGGCGGTCCGTTCGGCAGCAGCTTCACGCGGCCCCGGAGTTGCGGGAACTCCGTGGCCAGCACCTGCTCGATGCGCTTGCGCAGCACGTCGCGCTGCTCCGCGTCCGCCGGCATCACGATCAGCTGCGCCACGTTCGATTGCGGCAGGATCTGGTCCAGCGGCAGGTAGAAGCGCGGCGCGCCGGTACCTATGAACGTGGTCAGGCTGCCCACGGCCTTGTCGCGCCGCATCGCCACTTCGAAGCGCTTGGCTTCGGCTTCGGTCTGCACAAAGCTCGTGCCTTCCGGCATCCAGAGTTCAACCATCAACTCGGGGCGGCTCGAATCGGGAAAGAACTGCTTCTCGACGAACTTGAACGCGAACAGCCCCAGCGCGAACGCCGCCAGCGTGACCACGATCACGGTCTTGCGCCACGTGACGCACCAGTTCACCAGCGCGCGGAAGCGGGCGTAGAACGGCGTATCGAACACCTCGTGATGGCCGCCGTCGCTCGGGCGCGTCTTGAGCAGCAAATAGCCCAGGTACGGTGTGAAGTAGACCGCCGCCAGCCAGGACAGCACCAACGCCAGCGCCGTCACAGCAAAGATCGCGAACGTGTATTCGCCAACGGTCGAGCGCGCCAGCCCCACGGGCAGGAAGCCTGCCGCCGTAATCAGCGTGCCGGTCAGCATCGGCATTGCCGTGGAGGTGTAGGCAAACGTGGCGGCCTCCATCTTGGAGAAGCCTTCCTCCAGCTTGCGCACCATCATTTCGACCGCGATGATCGCGTCGTCCACCAGCAGGCCCAGCGCGATGATCAGGGCGCCAAGCGATATCTTGTGGAGCCCGATGCCGAATATGTTCATGAACAGGAACGTCACGGCCAGCACCAGCGGAATCGTCAGCGCCACCACGAGTCCGGGACGTACGTCGAGCCGTAACGGCCGCGTATGGAGCCCGAGCGAGACGAAGCTCACACCCAGCACGATCACAACGGCCTCGATCAGCACCCGCACGAACTCGCCCACCGAGTGCTTCACGGCCTGCGGCTGATCCTGGACCTGATCCATCTCGATGCCGACCGGCAACTGGTTGCGCAGGCCATCGACCACGCGGCGCAGTTCCTTGCCCAGCGCGATGATGTCCCCGCCCTTCTCCATCGAAATACCCAGGCCGATCACATCCTTGCCGTTGAAACGCATCCGGCTCACCGGGGGATCGACATACCCGCGATAGACGTGCGCGATGTCGCCCAGCCGAATATTGGCGATGCCGTTCGGCCCCCGCAGGACCAGGTTCTTCAGGTCTGCCACCCCGCCAAGCTGCCCGGTGATGCGGACCTGCAGGTTGTCGGTCGGCGTCACGAGGACACCACTACCCGTGGGATTGTTCTGCTCGGCAATCTGGTTGGCGATCGCGTTGATGTCCAGCCCAAGCTGCGCGAAGCGGGCCTGATTGAACTCGACATAGAGCTTCTCGTCCTGCAGCCCCAGCAGGGACACCTTGGCCACGGCGGGGATGCGCAGCATCTCCTGCCGCACGAGATCCGCGTACTCGCGCAGTTCCTTGTAAGTGAAGCCGTCGGCCGAGAGCGCATAGATCGAGCCGTACACATCGCCGAACTCATCATTGAAGAACGGCCCACGCACGCCCTGCGGCAGCGTCGGCTGGATGTCGCCAATCTTCTTGCGCACCGTGTACCAGATCTGCGCGGTGTCCTTAGCCGGCGCGTTGTCAGCCAGCTGGAAGATCACCGTGGTCTCGCCCGGCTTCGAGAAACTGCGGATCTTGTCCGCGTATGGCACTTCCTGAAGCTGGCGTTCGATCTTGTCGGTCACCTGCACGGCGATCTGCTCGGCGGTAGCGCCAGGCCAGAGCGCCTGCACGACCATCACGCGGAACGTGAACGGCGGATCTTCATCCTGCCCTAGCTGGAAGAAGGCCAACAGGCCGCCCAGCAGCAGCACAACGAGCAGGTAGCGGGTCAGCGGCTGGTGCTCAAGCGCCCAGCGCGACAGGTTGAAGCGGGAATGTTCCATGCGCCGCCCTCAGCCCAGGCGGCTATCCAGCGCGGCCAGCGGCGCGCCAGGATTCGAGGCCGGCTGTGCCGGAGCAATGCTCTGCATCGGTCTGACCTTCTGCCCCGGCCTGAGCAGGTGCACACCCGCCGTGACGATGACCTGACCCGGCTTCAAGCCGCTTCGCACTTCGATCAGGTTGCCGTCGGCGTTGCCAAGCATCACGGGCACCGGGTTGACCGTGCCACCGGTGCCCTTGCCGCCGGAATCCGGTTGATAGACCCAGACCTGATTGCTGCCCTGGTTCTGCAGCAGGGCCGTCAGCGGAATGCGAATCGCGGCGCTGTCGCCGGACCGGACAAAGGTCACCACGGCGGTCATGCCGATGCGTAGGTCAGCCGGCGGATTCGGCACGCTGACGCGCGTCGGGTACGTCCGCGTCACCGTATCGGCAGCTGCGGAAATCTCGCGAACCCGTCCCGGCAGCACGCGATCCGGTTCCGACCAGGTGCGAATCGTGACTTCCGTAATGCCACGCAGCATGTCGACCTGATCTTCCGGCAGGCCGATCGCCACTTCCTTTTCGGCCGTCTGCGCCACACGGATCACCGGCTGGCCCGGTGTAACGACCTGCCCCACCTCGGTGTCGATCGCGGTCACCACGCCATCGGCGTCGGCGGTCAGCACCGCATAGCCGGTCTGGTTCGACTGGTTGCGCAGATTGGCCTGGGCCTGCTCCAGCTTCGAAGCGGCCGAATCGTAGGTGGCCTGACGGCGGTGCTGCTCGGCGGCACTGATAAATCCCTTGGCCGCGAGTTCGTTGTAGCGTTTGAGATCGGACGCCGCGAGATCTCGGTCGGTCTTGGCCGCGTCGTACTGCGCACGCGCGCCGGCTTCCGCCAGCCCCAGATCGGTCGGATCAAGCCTGGCCAGCGGCTGCCCCTTGCGCACGGTGGCACCCACGTCCACCAGACGGGCGGCGATCTTTCCGCCCACGCGGAATCCCAGGCGCGACTCCACGCGCGGGCGCACCTCGCCCGAGAATTCAAAGGCCGTCTTGCCGGCTGCCGGGTTCAGTTGCAGCAACCGAACCGGCCGCACGTACTCAATCGACTCCGCCTGCTTGCCGCAGCCAGCCAGCATCAAGGCAGTCGAAAACGCAAGCACGGCCAGCCCCGCGGCGATGGGCCGGGCGGCACGGCGTCCGCGCCGGTGTTCCGGCAGCGGCGCAAGAGAACGAACTTCAGCGTCTACGGCCGCAACTTCCGGCCCGGCGTAATGCACTGGCATGGACAAGCGATATCTGGTCGGTGGAACGGGTGCAGCCGGTGGCCCTCGCCTGACGGCGAGCGACTCTCTGGAATGCGTCTTTGGGATAACTTTCAGGCATCTGCGCGGATGCCTGGGGCCAAGGGAAGAAATTAATAACTGGCCGGTCAGTAATATACTGATCACCCTCGAGTGCGTCAAACGGCGGATGACGAACAGGCGTATCGTGCGACGAAAGGTCCGCAGCAAGCGTCAGCGGGCGCCTGAAGGCGCCGGCGGCTTCTCCCGGTGCTACAATCCGCGCCTTTGGCGCCGCCCCCGCCGCCCCACATTCAAAGAGATTGGCGTGACGCCCGATCAGTATTGCCAGGACAAGGCCGCCCAGAGCGGCTCCAGCTTCTACTACAGTAGCCTCCTCCTCCCCTCCGACCGCCGCAACGCCCTGACCGCGCTGCAAGCCTGGCGCCAGGAACTCGATGCCATCGTCAACGAGAACCATGACGCCGGCGTAGCCCACCAGCGCCTGGACTGGTGGCGCGCGGAATTGCGCCGCCTGTACGACGGGGGAGCAGCCCACCCGGTCAGCCAGGCGCTTCAGCCGCATCTGGATGCGCTGCCGCAGGCCGAAATGGCCGAGATGCTCGCCGCCACCGAGATGGATCTGGCGCAATCGCGCTATCTGGACGAGATCGGACTGGTTCGATACTGCCAGGCCTCGGGCGGCACGTTCGGCAAGCTGACGGCCCGCGTGCTTGGCCACACCGACCCGCGCACGCTCGATGCCGCGGAACAGCTCGGGCTGTCCTTGCAGCGGGTGCGCATCGTGAAGGATGTCGGTGGCGACGCGCGCCATGGCCGTATCTATATTCCTGTCGATACGCTGCAACGCTTCGAAGTGCCCGCCGCGGACATCCTGCAGTCGCGCCATTCGGACCGCTTTGTCGCGCTGATGCGGGAACAGGCCACAAAAGCCCGCACGCTGTATGGCGAGGCACTGGCCGCATTGCCGCGCGCCGATCGTCGATCCCAGCGTGCCCAACTGGCCTTCGCGGCCATTCAGCACGCCCTTCTGGACGAAATCGAAGCCAGCGACTTCCAGGTCCTGAACCAGCGCATTGATCTGACGCCGATGCGCAAGCTCTGGATTGCCTGGAAAACCTGGCTGAAGAATGGCTAACCCCCGGCTTCGTTCCGCTTTTCTGCTTTTCTGCCTTTCTGCCCTACTGTCGTTGACGCCATGACCACCGCCACACCTTCCCTCGGCCAGTCGATCCTCGAACGCGCTGAAGCCCTTGCCCGCTTCTCGGATATGAAGGATGGCCTGACCTGCGCCTATCTGACGCCCGCCCACCGCCAGGCACAAGCGCAGTTGGCACGGTGGATGGAGGATGCCGGCATGACGGTACGGATCGACGCGATCGGCAACGTGATTGGCCGTTACGCCGCCGATCCGGCCGCGGCCAATCCGAAGGTGCTGATGACGGGCTCGCACTTCGACACGGTGCGCAATGGCGGCCGCTATGACGGCAGGCTCGGCATCCTGCTGCCAATTGCCGTCGTTGGCGCGCTGCGCGATGCCGGCATTCGCCTGCCCTATCACTTCGAAGTGGTTGGATTTGCCGAGGAAGAAGGCCTGCGTTTCAAGACCAGCTTTCTGGCCAGTAGCGTGCTGGCGGGACGCTTCGACCCTGCGCTGCTCGACCGCGCTGACGTGGATGGCGCGACGATGCGCGAGGCCCTGGCCGACTCCGGCCTGCCCGGCGCCGGCGACATCGACGCCTTGCGCGCTGCGGCGGTCGATCCGTCGACACTGGCTGGCTTTGTCGAAGTCCATATCGAACAGGGCCCGGTGCTGCTCAATCGCGGATTGCCGCTCGGCATCGTGACCCAGATTGCCGGAAGCAGCCGCTTCCAGGTACGTGTGGAGGGCCTGGCCAGCCACGCTGGCACCACGCCGATGGATATGCGCCGCGATGCCGCGACGGGTGCCGCAGAGATGATCCTGCTTGTGGAGTCGCGCTGCGCCCAGGTGCCGACGCTGGTGGGCACGGTGGGCCAGCTTCAGGTGCCGAACGGGTCAAGCAACGTGATTCCGGCCGCGTGCGTGTTCTCGATGGACATCCGCGCCGGTGAAGACGGCATTCGCGAGGCCGCCATCGCCGATATCGTCGCCGGGATCGAGCGGATTGCCGCAAAGCGCGGCCTGCAGGCCAGCGTGGAGCGCGTGACGCCGGTCAACAATGCGCCCTGCGCGCGCTGGCTGATGGATCAATTCGGTGCAGTGCTGAAAAAGCGTGGCCATGAAGTGTTCGAACTGCCTTCAGGCGCGGGCCACGATGCGATGATGATGCACCGCATCATCGATGTGGCGATGCTGTTCGTCCGATGCGGCAATGGCGGTATCAGCCACAACCCGCTCGAGACGATCACAGAGGAAGATGCGCAACAGGCTGCTGAAGTCTTCGTGGACTTCCTGCGGCATTTCCGGGTGAAAGACTGAGTGGACTGAGCGGACTGGGCTTCGGGGGCGTGGTGCGGCAAGGCCGCGCAACGACGCCAGGATCGCCCAGAAGCGGTTTCTCAGCCGCCTTGGTACATCTCGCGGCTGAGATCGTAGAGATTCTTGCGTAACGTCTTGCGCTCGTCAGGCGACAGGCGGGGATTGCCACCGCGCTGACCCTGCCGCGTGGCGCGGTCGGCCATATCCCGTTCGGACTCGGCCTTGTCGGGCCGCCGAGCGGACGAGCGACCCCGCTCCGAGGCCTGGCCGTTGCCGACCTGGGCGCTGGATGAGGACTGGCCTTTCGATGTGTGAAGCAGATGTGCCATACCCGCCGACTGGGCCAGCGCCACGTCGGATGCAGCCGTAATCAGCAGGGTCAGGCCAGCCAGACATGCTGCTCGCGCGTACGTCGCGCACCGCAGGGTATGCCCAGGCCGGATTCGCTTCACTTTCATTGGATAATGGCGGTTTCGACGGCACCCCGACTGCCTGCCATCCAGCATCAACTGGGGGGAGGCTGCGTGGCCCCTGCCGTCAGCAAGGGGCGTTGGATGCCCGTGGTGGCCGCTCCTGGAATTGGACCGAAAATCGGCATCAGGAATACGGTTTGCGGAGTGTAAATGCACAAAAGGTGCACGCCGCCATACCACAGGGTAAAGTATGTAACGTTTTGTTAAGCCATTTTGAGCGAAAGCGATAGTCGCTAAGATACCGCCATGGAAAATACCAGCCACAAGATTCTCGTCGTGGACGACGACCCGCGCCTGCGCGATCTTCTACGCCGCTATCTCGGCGAGCAGGGCTTCACGGTCCTCGTGGCGGAAAACGCCACGGCCATGAATAAGCTCTGGCTGCGCGAACGTTTCGACCTGCTGGTGCTGGACCTGATGATGCCGGGCGAGGACGGCCTTTCCATCTGCCGCCGCCTGCGAGGCGCCAACGACCAGACCCCGATCATCATGCTCACCGCCAAGGGCGAGGACGTGGACCGTATCGTCGGCCTGGAAATGGGCGCGGACGACTATCTGCCCAAGCCTTTCAACCCGCGTGAACTGATCGCGCGGATTCACGCGGTGCTGCGCCGCAAGGGTCCGGCCGAAGTGCCTGGCGCCCCGTCGGAAACCCCGGAAACGTTCGCCTTTGGCGATTTCGTGCTCAACCTGGCCACGCGCACGCTGACCAAGAACGACGAGGAAATCACGCTCACCACGGGCGAGTTCTCGGTGCTCAAGGTTTTCGCGCGCCACCCGCGCCAGCCGCTGTCGCGCGAGAAGCTCATGGAAATGGCACGCGGCCGCGAATACGAAGTCTTCGACCGCAGCCTGGACGTGCAGATCTCTCGCCTGCGCAAGCTGATCGAGCCAGATCCGGGTAACCCGCGCTTCATCCAGACGGTCTGGGGCTTGGGTTATGTCTTTATCCCCGATGGCGTGAAGTAATTCCGGTCGCACCTCACAGCTTCAACGTGGCGACCGCTCTCGGCCGTACCGCAACGCGGTTCTTTGGTTCGCTCTTCTGGCGAACCTTCATGCTGATCGCCCTGTTGCTGGCGATCTCGCTGGGTATCTGGTTCCAGAGCTACCGGCTCTTCGAACGCGCACCGCGTGCCCAGCAGATCGCCATGCAGGTAGTCAGCGTGGTCAAGCTCACCCGCGCGGCCCTGCTCTACTCGGACCCGGCTCGTCGCCGGTTCCTTTTGCTCGACCTCGTCCAGAACGAGGGCATCAAGGTCTATCCGCGCGAGAAGGACGATGACTTCGCGGCGCCCACGGCCAACCCGTTCCTGACGCAGCTCGTCCAACAGGAGATTCGCGGCCGCCTGGGCGAAGACACTGTCATCGCGACCACGGTCAACGACATCCCCGGCGTGTGGGTCAGCTTCGAAATCGAAGGCGACGACTACTGGGTCGCCATCAGCCCCGAACGATTCGAGCGCGTGCCAGGCATCCAGTGGCTCTGGTGGAGTATCGCGGCACTGATGCTGTCGATCATCGGCGCGGCATTCATCACCGCGCGCGTCAACTATCCGCTCAAACGACTAGCCAACGCCGCGCGCCAGATCGGGTCCGGTGGCGATCCACCGCCGCTGCGCGAACAGGGCGCTAGCGAAGTGGCGCAGGCCAACCGCAGCTTCAACCAGATGGTGCACGACCTGCGTCAGCTCGACGACGACCGCGTGGTGATGCTGGCAGGCATCTCGCACGATCTGCGCACGCCGCTCACCCGCCTGCGGCTGGAAACCGAAATGTCCCCCGTGGACAACATCACCCGCGACGCGATGATCGCCGACATCGAACAGATGGACGCGATCATCGGCCAGTTCCTGAACTATGCCCGGCCGGGGCAGGAAGTCGTGGAACCGGTCGATCTATCGACGCTCGTGCAGGAGTCAGTCGGCGTCTATGCCGCACATGACGACGTGCGCATCCACGTGCGATCGAACGGCCCGGTGATGGCCATGGCCAACCGCATGGAGATCCAGCGCATTCTCGACAACCTCGTGGAGAACGCGCGGCGCTACGCCAAGGACGAAGAGACCGGCATGGCCGAAGTGGAGATCTCCACGCGCGTCGAGGACAAGGATGCGGTGCTGGTCGTGGCGGACAACGGCATGGGTGTGCCGGACGAAGAACTGTCGCTGCTGACGCGCCCGTTCTACCGGCTCGACGCGGCCCGCAGCGAGGCCAAGGGGGCCGGCCTGGGCATGTCCATCGTCAACCGCATCCTGCAGCGCAACGGCGGCAGGCTGGTCCTTGCCAACCGTCCGGCGCCCAAGTCCGGGCTGGTGGTCAGCGCAATCTTCCGGCGCGCCTGAGCGCCATCTCGCGAAAATCGCCGCGAATGTATTCGATGCGGCGCATTGACAGGTTTTCGACAGCAAACGATAGGGTTTTGTAAGCTTGTTGACAGGCGATTGACAGCGATTCGGCGCAAACTTCCGCCCATCGACAGGTCCGATGCATACCGTTGCATCCCTAGCCATGGCACCGCCTGCCGCAACCCCAAACGCCCTGGCTGCCCACACCGAAAACATACCGCCGGCCAACCGGCGGTGATCGAGAGACAGCCATGTCCAGCACCACCCAGTCACAACACGGATTCCGCACCGTGTTCCGCGTTGTCAGCGGCAACTTCCTGGAAATGTACGACTTCATGGTCTATGGCTTTTACGCCGCAGCCATCGCTCATACGTTCTTTCCTTCAGATAATGAATTCGCATCGCTGATGCTCTCGCTGGCCACGTTCGGCGCGGGCTTCCTGATGCGACCGTTGGGCGCCATCATCCTGGGCGCCTATATCGATCACCACGGCCGTCGCAAGGGCCTGATCCTCACACTGATCCTGATGGCGGCCGGCACGCTGCTCATTGCCGTTGTGCCAGGGTACGCGACGATCGGCGTGGCCGCACCGCTGCTGGTCCTGTTCGGACGACTGCTGCAGGGTTTCTCCGCAGGCGTGGAACTGGGCGGAGTTTCGGTGTATCTGTCCGAGATCGCCAAGCCCGGCAAGAAAGGCTTTTACGTGGCATGGCAATCGGCCAGCCAGCAGGTAGCCGTGATCTTCGCGGGCCTGCTCGGCGTGATCCTGCACGCCACGCTGGCGCCGGCGCAGATGGATAGCTGGGGCTGGCGCGTGCCGTTCCTGATCGGCTGCCTGATCGTGCCGTTCCTGTTCATCATCCGCCGCTCGCTCGAGGAAACCGAGGAGTTCCGCACGCGCAAGCATCGCCCGAGCGTGAACGAGATCTATCGTTCGATGCTCGACAACTGGGGCATCATCATCGCCGGCTGCATGATGGTGGTGATGACCACGGTGTCGTTCTACATGATCACCGCCTACACGCCGACCTTCGGCAAGACCGTGCTCAAGCTCGACGACGTGGACAACCTGATCGTCACGATGTGCGTCGGCCTGTCGAACTTCATCTGGCTGCCGCTGATGGGCGCAGTGTCCGACCGCATTGGCCGCAAGCCGCTGCTGGTGTTCTTCACGATCGCCACGCTGGTGACCGCCTACCCCGCCGTATCGTGGCTGGTGGCTGCCCCGTCGTTCGAACGCCTGCTGATGGTGGAACTGTGGCTCTCATTCCTGTACGGCAGCTATAACGGCGCAATGGTCGTCACGCTGACCGAAGTCATGCCGCCCGCCGTGCGCACCGCCGGCTTCTCGCTGGCATACAGCCTGGCCACGGCACTGTTCGGTGGTTTCACGCCGGCGATCTCGACCTACCTGATCCACGCCACGGGCAACAAGGCCGCGCCGGGCCTGTGGCTGATGTTCGCCGCTGCATGCGGTCTGGTCGCCACGATCATCATCTTCCGCACACGTCGCGAGCAGTCCGCGCTGAGCGCCGCATAACATCACACGGCACGCATCGCGCGTCACCTGACGCCACACGCCGCCTTCACATTCCTGCCGTATCGCATAGCAGGCAAGCGTGAAGGCGGCGTGACCCGTTTTAGATCCCCCTGAATTTCTACGGTGTCCCCGCCTTGCGCGTCCGTGCATGGCATACTCCCCCGTGCTTCGTCTCTCCCCCTAGGCGCTGCCTATCGGGCTGTTTGAGAATATCAATTGGCCGCAGCGCCTCCGACGACGCATAATCCCCTTTTGTTGCACTCGCACAAGTGACATTTCCATTGCATCAGGGAACTCGCCATGCGAATGCGCGCCTCATTCTGTTCAACCGTATCAGGAGAAGTGTATGAAGACCGTTGGTGACAAGCTCGAAGCCTTCCACGTCGTTGGCGTCAAGCCCGGTTTCAACAACCACGAAGAGAACGGCCAGTCGGCGTTTGAAGACATCACCGAAAAGTCGTTCGAAGGCAAGTGGAAGGTCATCTACTTCTACCCGAAGGACTTTACGTTCGTGTGCCCGACCGAAATCGTGGCCTTCGCCAAGCTGAACGGCGACTTCGCCGATCGTGACGCGATCGTGCTGGGTGGCTCGACCGACAACGAGTTCGTGAAGCTGGCATGGCGTCGCGAACACAAGGACCTGAACAAGCTGAACCAGTGGCAATTCGCCGACGTGACCGGTTCGCTGGTGGATCAACTGGGCGTGCGCGACCAGGCCGCCGGTGTTGCACTGCGCGCCACGTTCATCGTCGACCCGGACAACACGATCCAGCACGTTTCGGTGAACAACCTGAACGTCGGCCGTAACCCGGAAGAAGTCCTGCGTATCCTGGACGGCCTGCAAACGGACGAACTCTGCCCGTGCAACCGTGCAGTTGGCGGCGCCACGCTGTAATCGGCCTGCCTGCCAGTCGCCTCGAGCAAACTGGCGCATCAAGCGTGGAAGGGCCAGCGCCCTTTCACGTCGAAACCCGCCCCGCGCGGGTTTTTTGAGCCCTCGACGATAGGAGAAATAAATGGAATTCCTCAGCACGATCAAGAATTTGATCCCTGACTATGCAAAGGACATCCGTCTGAACGTGGACGGCAC
This sequence comes from Cupriavidus sp. UBA2010, assembly GCF_002335265.1. NCBI lineage: Bacteria > Pseudomonadati > Pseudomonadota > Betaproteobacteria > Burkholderiales > Burkholderiaceae > Cupriavidus > Cupriavidus sp. UBA2010. Next base: position 232,365 of record NZ_DDCI01000012.1, on the reverse strand, counting down.
GATTGCACGCTCGTCGCTGGAAGGCAACGACGCGGTTGGCGTGGCGCTTGCGGCCGCTTTTGCCGCCAAGAGCAAGGTCCTGGTCGATGCCATCCGCAATGCGAACGTGCTGTCGCCGGAAGAAGTCAACGGCGCGCTGACGGCCGCCGCGCTGATGGGGATGAACAACCTCTGGTATCCCTACGTCGAGATGGCCGAGGACCCCGATCTGGCCAGCCAGCCTGCCGGCCTGCGCATGAACGCCTACGCCACCCATGGTGGCGTGGACAAGCGGCGCTTCGAGATGTACGCGCTGGCCGCATCGGTCATCGGCAAGTGCCATTTCTGCATCAAATCGCACTACCAGCTGCTGAAGACCGAGCAAGGCATGACTGCTCAGCAACTGCGCGATGTGGGCCGCATCGCTGCGGTGATCGGCGCTGCCGCGAATGTGATCGCTGCCGAGTAATCCGAAAGGTACGCGGGTGAATTACCTGCGTGACGGATACAAGCCGGCGCGCACCCTCACGGGTGCCGCCGGCTTTTCCTTTGCTGCGCGGCGAACGTGAATACGCACGCATCGTGGAAATGTCACACATCAGACATCGTTGTACCGATGCATTTGTGCACCGGACGGCCTACAATCCACCCAAGGCCACGTCATCGTTACCGCCATGAGCACCCTGCCTTCGCAAAATTCGCCTCGCTTCCGGTTTCGCCTGGCCGCGACCTACGACTGGGGCGACATCGCCGCCGTCACGCAACATGCCTACGGGCAATATGAGCTCGAAATCATGGAGGACTGTCGCGCGTCGTTCCAGCGCGGCATGCAGTCCGTGCTGGCCGCCAAGGACAACCCGGACATGGAGTGGTGGGTCGCGGAGACCGACCACGGCATCAGCGGCGCGGTGCTGTTCTGCCACCCCGACGCAACCGTGCCGGCCCTCGACGGCAGCATGGTCACGCTCACGCAGCCCGAGGCGCGGCTGCTATCGGTCAGCCCGCAGGCACGGGGACTTGGACTGGGGCACCGACTGATGCAGATCTGCATCCAGCGTGCGCGCGACATCGGGTCGAAGACGCTGGTCTGCCGCACCATGCCGGAAATGGCTTCCGCCAACCGCCTGTGCCAGCAGATGGGATTCGAGAAACGCACGGAAGCCGGCGCGCGTCACGGTGCCATGGCGCGGCTGATCGACTACGTCTATCCGATCACCGCAGAAGCGGCGGCAACTACAGCGCCGAAGGCCTGACGGCCAACAGCGCGTTTCAGACTTCAGGCGACAAAGCTCAGTCCTGGGCGTCGCCGTTGCGGCGGTAGATCAGTACCGCCGCCTGCGCCACAATCCCCTCCTCCTTTCCTTCGAAGCCCAGTTTTTCGTTGGTCTTCGCCTTCACGTTGCAGCGCGTGACGGGCAGGCCAAGATCTTCCGCGAGATTGGCCACCATGCCGCCGATATGCGGTGCCAGCTTGGGCTTCTGCGCGATGACCGTGGCGTCGACATTGCCGATCTCGTAACCCGCTTCGCGCACGCGGCGGGCCGCCTCACGCAGTAGTACCCGGCTGTCGGCGCCAGCGAAGTTCGGATCGGTATCGGGAAAGTGGCGACCAATATCGCCCAGTGCCGCGGCACCGAACAACGCATCTGTCACGGCGTGCAGCAGCGCGTCGGCATCGGAATGACCAAGCAGTCCGCGGTCGTGCGGAATGTCCACGCCACCGAGGATCAGCTTGCGGCCCGGCACCAGGGCGTGCACGTCATAGCCTTGGCCAATGCGGATATCGAACGGGTTCAATGCGGCTCCTTTGTCTGGATGGATCACGTTTGTCACGTGTTGGAAGTCGGTGTGCCAGTGCGCAACAGTACGTCCGCCAGCGCGAAATCCTCGGGGTACGTCACCTTGAAGTTGCGCAGCGAACCATTGACCAGGCGCGGATGCAGTCCAAGCCGCTCGATCGCGCTCGCCTCGTCGGTCACCACCGCGCCCGCGGCCAGCGCATCCTCCAGCGCATGGCGCAGCACGCCGATTCGGAACATCTGCGGTGTCTGGGCTTGCCACAGCCCTTCGCGCGGCACGGTAGCGCCGATGCGGGCAGCGGCGTCGGCACGCTTGAGCGTGTCCGGCACCGGCACGGCAAGAATGCCGCCGATCGGCTCGCTGGCAGCATCGTCGGACTCGACCGCGCGCACAAGTGTGTCGATCATCGCGGGCGTCAGGCCGGGCCGGGCCGCATCATGCACGAGCACCCAGTCGGTATCCACTGCGCCCATGGTCCCAAGATGATGGAGACCGGCGAGTACCGAGGCATGGCGGGAATCGCCGCCCACGAACGCCGTATCGAAGCGGAGCCCGGCAAAGGCGGCGGCGCCGAAACGGGACTCGAGCGGCATGTCGTCGGGGGCCAGCACCAGGGCAGTGGCGCTGATGGCATCGCAAGCGGAAAAGGCGGCCAGTGCATACCAAAGCATCGGCCGTCCGGCCACGGTCTGGTACTGCTTCTGGATGGGGCCTCCGGCACGACTGCCGGTACCGGCACAGGGAATCAGGGCAAAGCGGCGATCTGACACGGATTTGCGGGAAATGGAATATCGGAAACCGGCCGGCAAACCGGCCGGGGTGCATTCTATAATACGGCCCTCGCCCGCCGCCATCTGGCGCTGCCGATGCAGTGGGCATGAACCATGATCCTCGCCCGTGAACAGCCCGGGCCCCGCCCGTCACAGGGCAACAAGGGGCCCTCGCAAACGCCGGCGGGGTGTTGTCGTTTCAAGCGCCTCTGCTGCCAATGCCTGACAACCACGCCGCTTTTCCGTTCGCCAGCTTCCCCTTGATCAAACCGGGTCTGCGTCATGCCGTCAACGGCCTGACCGGTTCCGCCGACGCGCTCGCGGTTGCCGCCTATGCGCGGCAGCATCGCCGCAGCGCGCCGATGGTGGCCGTCGTCTGCGCCCATGCCGTCGATGCGCAGCGTCTGGCCGAAGAGATCCCCTGGTTCGCCCCGGAACTGCGCGTGCGTCTGCTGCCCGACTGGGAAACCCTGCCGTACGACAGCTTCTCGCCGCACCAGGACCTGGTCTCCGAGCGCCTGGCGACCCTGCACGACATCCAGGGTGGTCAGTGCGACGTGATGCTCGTGCCGGCGTCGACCGCCCTCTATCGGCTGGCGCCACCCGCGTTCCTGGCGGCCTACACGTTCTTCTTCAAGCAGGGGGCCAAGCTCGACGAAGCGGCCTTGAAGGCGCAATTCACGCTGGCCGGCTATGAGCACGTGAGCGCCGTGATGCGCCCCGGCGAATACAGCGTGCGCGGCGGCCTGATTGACCTGTATCCGATGGGGTCGGCCCTGCCGTACCGGATCGACCTGTTCGGCGACGAGATCGAGACCATCCGGGCATTCGATCCCGACTCGCAACGCAGCCTGTATCCGGTCAAGGAAGTCCGCCTGCTGCCCGGCCGCGAGTTCCCGCTCGATGAAACCGCGCGCACCGCCTTCCGGGGCCGCTGGCGCGAACTATTCGAGGGCGACCCGACCAAATCACCGATTTACAAGGACATCGGCAATGGCGTGCCGTCGGCCGGTATCGAGTACTACCTGCCGTTGTTCTTCGAGCAAAGCGCGACGCTGTTCGACTATCTGCCCGAGGGCACCCAGCTTGCCTTCTCGGGCAATGTGGACGAGGCCATTCGCCGCTTCTGGGCCGACACTACCCAGCGCTACAACTTCATGCGTCATGACCGCGAGCGGCCGCTGCTGCCGCCAGCGGACCTGTTCCTGTCGGAAGAACAGTTCTTCGTCGGCGCAAAGCCGCTGGCGCGACTGGTACTGCAGCGCGACGCCGCGCCTGCCGACGCGCCCGCCTTCGCCGGACACCTGCCCGATGTATCGGTCAATCGCCGCGCTGAAGATCCGCTGGTCAACCTGGAATCGCTGCTGCTCAACAAGGCCACGCGTGTGCTGATGTGCGCCGACTCCGCCGGCCGACGCGAGACGCTGTTGCAGTTGTTCGCGGAAAGCGGCTTGCGCCCGATGATCGTTGACGACTTCGCCGCCTTCCTGGCGGGGGATTCGCATTTCTCGATCGCGGTGGCACCGCTGCAGACCGGCTTCGCGCTGCCGTCGGCCCAGATGGCATTCGTAACCGAGGCCGAACTCTACGCCGGCACGGCACGCCGCTCGGGCCGGCGCAAGCAGGAACAGGCGAGTACCGTCGATGCGATGGTGCGCGATCTGGCCGAACTCAAGATCGGCGACCCCGTCGTGCATAGCGAGCATGGCATTGGCCGCTACCAGGGTCTGGTCACGCTGGACATGGGTCAGGGCGACGAGGAATTCCTGCACCTGGACTACGACAAAGGCAGCAAGCTTTATGTGCCCGTGCATCAGTTGCACGTGATTTCGCGCTATTCGGGCGCCGATCCGGAGACGGCCCCGCTGCATTCGCTGGGCACGGGCCAGTGGGACAAGGCCAAACGCCGCGCCGCGCAGCAGATCCGCGATACGGCCGCCGAACTGCTGAACCTGTACGCGCGCCGCGCCCTGCGCGAGGGCTTTGCCTTCCCGTTGCAGCCCAAGGACTACGAGGCGTTTGCCGAGAGCTTCGGCTTCGAGGAAACGCCTGACCAGGCCGCGGCCATCGCCGCCGTGATCGCCGACATGACGTCGGGCAAGCCGATGGACCGGCTGGTCTGCGGCGACGTCGGCTTCGGCAAGACCGAGGTCGCGCTGCGCGCGGCGTTCGTGGCGGTGCTGGGCGGCAAGCAGGTCGCCATGCTCGCGCCAACCACGCTGCTGGCCGAGCAGCATTTCCAGACGCTCTCCGACCGTTTTGCCGAATGGCCGGTGCGTATCGTCGAGTTGTCGCGTTTCAAGACGAAAAAGGAAATCGACGCCGCGATCAAGCAGATCAACGAAGGCACCGTCGATATCGTGATTGGCACGCACAAGCTGCTGTCCGACGAAGTGAAGTTCCAGCGCCTGGGGCTCGTGATCATCGACGAGGAACACCGCTTTGGCGTGCGCCAGAAGGAAGCGCTGAAGACACTGCGCGCCGAAGTCGACGTGCTGACGCTGACCGCCACGCCGATCCCGCGCACGCTGGGCATGGCTCTGGAAGGCCTGCGCGATTTTTCCGTGATCGCCACGGCGCCGCAGAAGCGACTGGCCATCAAGACCTTCGTCCGACGCGAAGAAGACGGCGTGATCCGCGAAGCCATCCTGCGCGAGTTGAAGCGCGGTGGTCAGGTCTACTTCCTGCACAACGAAGTGGAAACGATCGAGAACAAGCGCGCCAAGCTGGCCGAACTGGTGCCGGAAGCCCGTATCGCCGTGGCCCATGGCCAGATGCACGAGCGCGAACTCGAACGCGTGATGCGGGACTTCGTCTCGCGCCGCGACAACATCCTGCTCTGCACGACGATTATCGAAACCGGCATCGACGTGCCGACAGCCAACACCATCCTGATTCATCGCGCCGACAAGTTCGGTCTGGCCCAGCTTCATCAGTTGCGCGGCCGCGTGGGTCGTTCGCACCACCAGGCCTATGCATATCTGCTCGTGCATGATGTCGAGGGGCTGACGCGCCAGGCGCAACGCCGGCTCGAAGCCATCCAGCAGATGGAGGAACTGGGTTCCGGCTTCTATCTGGCCATGCACGATCTGGAAATCCGTGGCGCCGGCGAAGTGCTGGGCGACAAGCAGTCAGGCGAAATCCACGAAATCGGATTCCAGCTTTACACGGACATGCTCAATGCCGCCGTGAAATCGCTGAAGGCCGGCAAGGAGCCGGACCTGATGGCACCGCTGGCCGCCACGACAGAGATCAACCTCGGCACGCCTGCCCTGCTGCCGAATGATTACTGCGCGGATGTCCACGAACGCCTGTCGATCTACAAGCGCCTGGCCAACTGCGAGGCCGGCGAGCGCGTCGACGACATCCAGGAGGAGCTGATTGACCGCTTCGGCCGGCTGCCCTCGCAGGCGCAGGCACTGATCGAGACGCACCGGCTGCGTATCGCCGCGGCGCCGCTGGGCGTGCGCAAGATCGACGCAGGCGAAGCCACGGTCAGCATGCAGTTCGTGCCGAATCCACCGATCGACGCCATCCGCATCATCGACCTCGTACAAAAGAATCGGCATATCAAGCTGGCCGGCCAGGACAAGCTGCGCATCGAGGCAAAGATGCCCGACGTAGCTACCCGCGCGCAAACCATCAAGCACACGCTGCGCCAGTTGGCCTGATGCCGGGCCAGGTGTACGATCAAACCCCCAATGAATCAGACGTTCCAACGCCCCATGCCAGCCCAACCCGACAACCGATCCGCCGCCACCAATGCCCCCGCGCGTGGCAGCGCGCTCGAATGGACCGAGCGCCTGGTATCGATGGATACCACTTCCCGCCATTCGAATCTGGGCCTGATCGAATCCGTGCGCGACCACTTCCTGGCCAAGGGCCTGCGCCCGCATCTGAGCTACAACCCGCAGGGCGACAAGGCCAACCTGTTCGTGACGATTCCCGCAGCCGATGGCGCCACCAATGGCGGCATCGTGCTGTCCGGGCACACGGACGTGGTGCCCGTCGACGGGCAGAACTGGAGCACCGACCCGTTCAAGCCGGTGGTACGCGACGGCAAGCTCTACGGTCGCGGCACCTGTGACATGAAGGGGTTCATCGGCACGAGCCTGGCGCTGCTGCCGACCATCCTTGATGCCAGGCTGCGCGAGCCGGTCCACTACGCGCTGTCGTTCGACGAAGAGATCGGCTGCATGGGCGCCCCGTACCTGCTGGCCGAGCTGCGTGACCGTGGCGTGCGCCCTTCGGGCTGCATCGTCGGCGAGCCGACCAGCATGCGCGTGATCGTGGCGCACAAGGGCATCAATGCCTACCGGTGCTGCGTTAAGGGCCAGGCAGCGCACTCGTCGCTGACCCCGAAGGGCGTCAATGCGATCGAGTACGCCGCGCGCCTGATCTGTTTCATTCGCGATATCGCCGACGAGTTCAAGGCCAATGGCCCTTACGATCAGGCCTTCGATGTGCCGTTTACGACCGCTTCGACCGGCACGATCCAGGGCGGCATCGCGCTGAACACCATTCCCGCCGAGTGCGAATTCGTCTTCGAATTTCGGAATCTTCCTGGCGTGGATCCGGAAGCGATCCTGGCGCGCATCCAGGCCCACGCGAACGATGTGTTGTTGCCGAAGATGCGCAACGAGCATCCGGATGCTGGCATGGCTATCAGCAAGATCGCCGCCGCGCCTTCGCTCGATGCCGCCGAGACCGATGCCATCACCCAGCTCGTGCGCGCGCTGACCGCCGACCGCGATACCAACAAGGTGGCCTACGGCACCGAGGCTGGCCTGTTCCAGCGCGCGGGCATTCCGGCCGTGGTGTGCGGCCCCGGCGATATCCAGCAGGCGCACAAGCCCGACGAGTTCGTCTCGCTGGATCAGCTCACCGCGTGCGAGAGCTTTCTGCACAAGGTGGTGGATAGCCTGCGCGTCGCCTGATTCAGCCCCGGGAAAGCGGGGTCAAGAATAGGGTCACAAGCGTCGGCCCGCAAAAAGAAAAACCCGCGGCACCGGGAGGTGCAGCGGGTTAAGTTTCCATTCCGGAAACGGGTAGACAAGTCATGAAGAGCGCCCCCGCATCTCCATGACGGTTTGAATAGTAGCCACCGAATCGCCCCCTCGGCTTGACGCAAGTCAAGCGCCAGACAATGGCGAAGCTGGTGTCACAGATTCGTACAATCCCCCTCCTACCTGCCCGCTTCAGGGCCTGACGGTGTCGCCCAGCACCACACCCTCGCGCCGTGGATCGGTACCGCCTTCCAGCCGGTCGACATCCCCCGTCCGGGTACGCAGTATCGTGTTCACGCCACTTGGCTGGGCCCGTAGCGAGATGCGGTGGCCAAGTGCCTTGAGTCCCTGGACCAGCGGGTCGCTGGCGCCGTCGTTCGTCGTGTTGATATGCGGATGCTCGCCACCAAGCGTCGTAACTGGGCTGTTACTGGCGCCGAAGTCGACCAGACCGGCCGACTGCTGTGCGTCGAGCCCCCAGTCGAGCACCCCGACCAGCGTCTTTACCACGTACTGCGGTATCGCCCCGCCGCCCGGCGAACCGGTCGCCATCAGGAAATCTCCGATCGAGCCATCCGCGCCCTTGCGGAATACCAGCGTCGGCGCCATCGAACTGCGCGGACGCTTGCCCGGCTCCACGCGATTGGCGACGGACTGGCCTCTGGCGTCCACCGGCGTCGCGCTGAAATCGGTCAACTGGTTGTTGAGCAGGAATCCGTGGGTCATATGGAACGACCCCATGCTGGCTTCGACCGATGTGGTGGCGCTGACCGCATTCCCCTGCGCGTCGACGATCGAAAAATGGTTCGTTCCATGTTCCGTCTGCGGCACAACGCCCAGCAGCGCGCCGCCCAGGTTACCGGCCACGGCGGTGCCCATGGAGCGATGCGGATCAATCAGCGCCGCTCGTCCACGCAGGTATCGTTTGCCCAGCAACGCATCCGCGCTACAACCCGGCAGCGGCACGAAATCGGGGTCGGCCACGTACTTGTCACGATCCGCATAGGCCAGCCGCTCGGCTTCGCTGACGAGGTGCACACCCTGTACGGTTGGCTTGCCGCCTTCCCCGTCGATGGCGGTCGGTCCGAATTCGGCCAGATCGAAGCGCTCCAGAATCCCCATCACGGATGCCACCGTGATACCGCCGGCGGGTGGCGGCGCGCCGCAGATCCAAAACGCGCGGTAGGCCATGCAGACCGGTTCGTGCCGCTTCACCGTGTAAGCCGCCAGATCGACCAATGTCGTCTTGCCCGGCGTGATGGGTCGGCCGTCGGCGCCCGTCGTGGCCGCAATTGACGCCACGATGCCTTCCGCGATCGGCCCCGTATAGAACGCATCGGCACCCTGGCTCGCCAGGGCCTGCAGCGTCCGCGCGTAGGCGGGATTCCTGAGAACCGTACCGATTGCCTTCGGCTTGCCATCGGCATCGAGAAAGTACGCACGCGCCTCGGCATCGCGCTTGAGGCCATTGGCATTCGTGGCAATCGCCTGCGCCAGTCGCCCGCCGATCGGGAAGCCGTTCGTCGCCAATGTCACGGCATCGTCGAACAGCCCCGGCCAGGGCAGCTTGCCATGCTCCCGCTGCACGCGCTCGATCAGTCGGGGCACGCCGGGTGTGCCAATGGAGCGGCCGCTGGATCGAAGATCGGGCTTTGGCGAACGCCGGTCCCTGGCATCGTCGACGTGAAGCAGATAGTGCGCGCCAGCCGATGCCGGCGCCGTCTCCCGGCCATCGTAGGCCTGCACGGTCCGCGTTGTGGCGTCGTAATAGAGCAGGAAGCCGCCTGAACCCAGTCCGGTGGCCTCCGGCACCGTGAGCCCCAGCACCGCCTGCACCGCCACGGCGGCGTCCGCGGCGGTGCCACCCCGACTGAGCACCGCGCAACCCGCCGCACTGGCGTACGCGTTGGAGGTCGACACCATATACGACCGGGCATGGATCGGCTGCATTCCCTTGCGGTAGCCGCTGGCGGGCTCCGGCGCGGCGGGATCGCCCGGCAGGTTCGAGCCGACCACCACGGTGCCGCCATCATCGGCAAGCACCTGGCAGGTGCCTTCGGCGCGTATCGACGTAGGTGGCGTAGGTGGCGCCGATGGCAGCGCAACGCTAGAACAGCCCCCGACGAGCAGCCCGCCTGCGAAAATCAGCCCGAAACGATGACGGGTTCGCACAGGATCGGAAAATTGACGGAATTGGCGATGTAGCACTTCTCGTGCGCCACGTGATGCAGGTGTTCGGCCTTGGCCGCGTCATCACCGGCGCGGATGGTGACCTGCGGGCGCAGCACGATCTCGGTGAATTTGGCCGGCGAAGTTCTGTCGGTCATCGTGCCTTCGGCCTGATCGACATATGCCAGTACGGCGATGCCGGCGTCGGCGCACAGGTGCAGGTACCAGAGCTTGTGGCAGGCCGACACCGATGCCAGCAGCAGTTCCTCAGGGTTCCAGCGGCTGGGGTCGCCCAGGAACGCGGGATCGGAGGAACCCGGAATCTCGGGCTTGTTGCCAGACCGGATCACGTGTTCGCGTCCGTAAGCGCGGTATCCCGACGTTCCGGTGCCGCGGTTGCCGGTCCATTCGACCGTAGTCTGGTACTTGTGCTCGCCGTGAGCCATGGAATTGCTCCTGATGTGGGAGAAAAGCTGCAAGGAGCCACCATTGTGGCGAAAAAAAGGGACCTCCGCAGAGGTCCCTTGATCAACCCGGCCAGACTGTCCGGGTTGGAGATCGGTCGAAGCAGTCGGCGCGTCTCAATGCACCATTCGCCCGAACGTGAACTCGCCGTCCACGTAGTCCACCGGCACGACATCCTTCGCGGCAAACCGGCCTTCCAGGATGGCCTTGGCCACCGGATTCTCGATCTGCTGCTGGATCGCGCGCTTGAGCGGCCGGGCTCCGAACACCGGGTCGTAGCCCGCGCTGGCGATCTTCTCCAGCGCCCGTTCGCTCACGTCCAGCGTCATGTCCATGCGCGCCAGACGGACCTGCAGGCGCTTGAGCTGGATCTTGGCGATCGACTCGATATTCTTCTGGTCGAGCGCATGGAACACCACGACTTCGTCGATCCGGTTCAGGAACTCGGGCCGGAAATGCGTGCGTACCTCCTGCCATACCGCGCCCTTCACCGCCTCCTGCGGTTCGCCCGCCATCGACTGGATGATGTGCGAACCCAGGTTCGACGTCATCACGATCACCGTGTTCTTGAAGTCGACGGTACGGCCCTGGCCGTCGGTCAGACGACCATCGTCCAGCACCTGCAGCAGCACGTTGAACACGTCCGGGTGCGCCTTCTCGACTTCGTCGAGCAGGATCACCGCGTACGGCTTGCGACGCACCGCCTCGGTCAGGTAACCGCCTTCGTCATAGCCCACGTAGCCCGGAGGCGCGCCGATCAGCCGGCTCACGCTGTGCTTCTCCATGAATTCGCTCATGTCGATGCGGATCAGGTGCTCCTCCGAATCGAACAGGAACTCGGACAGCGCCTTGCACAACTCGGTCTTGCCCACGCCCGTCGGCCCGAGGAACAGGAACGAGCCATACGGCTTGTTCTCGTCCGACAGACCGGCACGCGAACGGCGGATCGCATCGGACACCAGCCGCACGGCCTCGTCCTGACCCACCACACGCTGGTGCAGGCGATCTTCCATCTTGAGCAGCTTCTCGCGCTCGCCCTGCATCATCTTGGCCACCGGAATACCCGTGGCGCGGCTGACGACCTCGGCGATTTCCTCGGCGCCGACCTGCGTGCGCAGCAGCTTGTTCTGCTGTTTCTGCTCGCTGGCCTCGGCCTTGGTTGCCGCCTGCAGCTTGCCCTCGAGTTCCGGCAGCTTGCCGTACTGGAGTTCAGCCACCTTGTCGAGCTTGCCTTCGCGCTGCAGTCGGGTGATATCGAGCTTGATCTTCTCGATCTCCTCCTTCAGCGCGGCCGCACCCTGGGCGGCGCCCTTCTCGGCGCGCCAGATCTCATCCAGGTCAGCGTATTCCTTCTCGAGCCGGATGATTTCCTGCTCGATCAGTTCCAGACGCTTGCGCGATGCCTCGTCGGTTTCCTTCTTGACCGCCTCGCGCTCGATCTTGAGCTGGATCGTGCGACGCTCGAGCTTGTCCATCGCCTCGGGCTTCGAGTCGATTTCCATCTTGATCCGCGCGGCAGCCTCGTCGATCAGGTCGATGGCCTTGTCCGGCAGGAACCGGTCGGTGATGTAGCGGTGCGACAGCTCGGCCGCGGCCACGATAGCCGGGTCGGTGATCTCCACCTTGTGGTGCAGTTCGTACTTCTCCTGCAGGCCACGCAGAATGGCGATCGTTGCCTCGACGCTGGGTTCATCCACAAGCACCTTCTGGAAGCGGCGCTCCAGCGCGGCATCCTTCTCGATGTACTTGCGGTATTCGTTCAGCGTGGTCGCGCCGATGCAATGCAGTTCACCGCGCGCCAGCGCCGGCTTGAGCATGTTGCCCGCGTCGATCGCACCTTCGGCCTTGCCCGCGCCCACCATCGTGTGAATCTCGTCGATGAAGACGATGGTCTGGCCTTCATCCTTGGCCACGTCATTGAGCACTGCCTTCAGGCGTTCCTCGAACTCGCCGCGATACTTGGCGCCGGCCAGCAGCCCGGCCATGTCGAGCACGAGCACGCGCTTGTTCTTGAGCGTCTCCGGCACTTCGCCGTTGACGATGCGCTGTGCCAGCCCTTCGACGATGGCGGTCTTGCCCACGCCGGGCTCACCGATCAGCACGGGGTTGTTCTTGGTACGGCGCTGCAGGATCTGGATCGCGCGACGGATTTCGTCGTCGCGGCCAATCACGGGGTCCAGCTTGCCGGCGCGCGCGCGCTCGGTCAGATCGACCGTGTACTTCTTGAGCGCCTCGCGCTGCGACTCGGCGTCGGCGCTATTGACGGTATCACCGCCGCGCACGGCCGTGATCGCGGCCTCGAGCGACTTGCGCAACAAGCCGTTCTCGCGGGCGATCCGCCCCGTCTCGCCTTTGTCGTCGGACACGGCGAGCAGGAACAGTTCACTGGCGATGAACTGGTCGTTGCGCTTGATCGCTTCCTTTTCGGTGGCATTCAGCAGGTTGTTCAGGTCGCGGCCCACCTGGACCTCGTTCGTGCCCTGAACCTGCGGCAGGCGATGGATCGCCGCATCGAGCGCGCTCTGCAGGCCGCCCACGTTCACGCCAGCACGCGACAGCAGCGTACGGGCTGCCCCATCGTCCTGCGCGAGCAACGCACGCAGCAGATGCTGGGGTTCGATGTATTGATTGTCATTACCCAGCGCCAGACTTTGCGCTTCTGCCAGCGCTTCCTGGAACCGGGTAGTCAGTTTGTCAATTCGCATTAGGAGCCCTCTCTCTCTAGGAAAGTGTGTCCTGATGCGAGGCCCGCGGCGGCTTTGGCTGCCGCCACATATGCCCAGCCGGACACGTTACTTCCGAAAGATAGGGCTTGGGAATGACATTTCAAGACATCGGCGATACACCCGTCATACATCGACCAAATTTCGGCCAAGTGCATGACGGGTAACGCGTATCGCCGGGCCTGGCGGCCACGTCTCAGTTGGGCACGTCCACGGTCGAGCCGGTGACCGTGATCGCGTCGCCGGCCGCGGGTGTGGCAGCGATCGGCGGCACGTTCGACGGCTGGATCCGGGGGCCGACCGTGTCGGTATCGGCACCCCCGCGCGGCGTGGTGCGCACCACCTGCGACGGCGGCAGCGGCGTACCGTCGCGCAGGTTGGCGTAGACCGCATCGAGCGCCCGGTTCACGTAGACGTGCATCGGGATATAGCGCTTGGCATACCCGGGAATCACATCAATAAACCCGTCGAAATGCTGGCCGTTGGTCACCTCGATGTACGAGAGCCGACTGCTGGCGCCCTCGACGTGCTTGTTCAGCCCGAGATATGGCCGCGACGTGTGGTTCACCGGCAGGAGGCCATCGCTGCGGCCCTGCACGATGACCGACGGTCGGCCGCCAAGGTTGCCCGTGCGATAGGTCTGGCCGATACCGGTCATCAGCGCCGGGTTTCGGGTGTCCAGCAGGCCACGCAGGCAGAGCGCGCCGTCGACATTGCCGTCCGCCAGCTTGGTCGAGGGCGATATCGACGCGAAGTCACGCATCGCCCCGGACGGGTTGGCATCGTTCATCAGCGTCACCGCCGTAGTGGGCGGAATGCCATTGCCAGTCGAGAACAGCCCTGCCAGCGCGGCCGCCGGGGCCGTGACGGGATTGGCCTGCGGCGGGCTGCCCGGCGAGGAAAAACTGTAGTGGCAGAGCCGGTCCGTCACGCTGGCGCGCGCATAGGCATTGGCATAGGTCACCGAAATGGAACTGCCGACCTCCAGCGCCGAAAGCGACGCGAACAGGTCATCCGACTCGGGCTCCCAGCCGGCGCGGTGCAACGCATCCAGCGCGGAGGTTGCCTGGGCGGACGTGCTGCCTCCGGCAATCTTCTTCTTGGCAGCCAGTGACGCACATCGGTTGAGCGCGGCCTGTCCGGCCGTTTTGGCGAATGGCGCATTGCCCAGGCTGGCATCCTGGCTGGCGCAGAGCTGGTACAGGTTGGCAATCGTCGTGTAATCGTAAAGATGCTTGCCCGACGCCGCCACCGGCACGCCGCCGCGCTTGACGACCACGCCTGCCGTCGGTGGCAAGTTCACATTCGGCTCCCCGACGGCCACGCCGTCGATCAACCCGCCGGTGTCCTGTTCCGCCGCTGCAATGGCCGCCCCGCCACCATTCGAGATGGCCGACGCGATCACCAGCACATTGGCTGGCGTGAACGTCGCCTGCCGCGTGCCATCGGTATTGGTCCTGCCGAACTTGTCGTTGACCGCCCACAGCGTGAACTGGATCGCCTGCAACGTGTTGGCGCCCCAGTTCGCCTCCGGGTTCTGTTGCGAGTGCGCGTGCTTGAACGCAAGCCGGTGCGGGGTACTGGCATTGAAGCCCGCCAGCGTTTGAGAGGCACTGGGCTGTGCCGCGAACTGGGCCTGCGTGCCGGCACCGGCCCGGGCCTGCCGGGTGCCGTCGATCAGCGGCACGGTGTCGCTACCCAGGTCATGCGGTGCCGCGCCGGTCCCCTTGTCCGTATAGGCCACCGCGCAGTTGTGCTTGAGCCCCCACTCGCCCACGGCGATTCCGCCATAGACACCACGCGAGCCGGACGAAGTGGCGGAAATGATGCAGGGATGCTTCACATCGAACCCATCCGGAACCTGGGCCATGACTGTCACGTTTTGCCGGCCCGAGCCGTCATCGGCAAATGCGATGTACTCGGTACCCGGGACCTTGCCCTGGCCGGTGGTCACGTTCCCCTTGGCGTCGACATTGGGGCCGTAGAGCGAGCCATAGCCGCCCGCGGCCTGGACATCCACGATCGCGCGGTAGTTGGCCCAGATCGCGTTACGGCGCAACTCCGCGGCCGTCGGCGCATTCGGATTGGCAAACGCCGGCGCTGCGGCCGCCAGTCCGTCCTTGCCCAGCCCCGCTGTCAGCAGGTCATCCGTGTTGCCATCGTAGGATTTGACCCCGATGGGGCTGGATATGAATGCCGGCTTGACGTTGGGACCGGCGTTCCCGCCGCCCCCATTTGTGCCGAACCCGCCGCACGCAGCAACGCCAAGCGTGGCGACGGCGATAGCGATCGTGTTTCGGCGGTGCGCACGCCGGGTGCCATGGCCGTGCGATTGGGCGGACTGCGAGAGGTGGCGCTGCTGCATGGGTATGTCTCCTTGTTGTTATCGGCGGGATGGCGCGAACGCCGTCCCGTCCAGGACTCGGTGAGACAACTGCAAACTGCCAAACAGGGGGAAATGCGGAGTGGCGCGGACCGCGGTGAGGCGCCAGGAGAGCGGCTTCATGCGAAGCCGCGCGCACCCGGCGATCCGGCCCGGCAATGTTATACGGTCTTGCGCCGCAGGAGGATAGCCGGGCGGTACGTAGTGTTACCTAAGGTCTACCCCGAGGAGCCTGTACAGAGCCCAAGGCGCACGGCATCAGGCCAGCGCCCGGTACGACCAGATGCCGAACGCGGTCAGCAGGAGCGATCCACCCAGATGCATCGCGAGGTGGAGCATGGCCCAGCGATAGTCACCAGCCATCAGATTGGCGATGACTTCGCTTGAGAACGTCGAAAACGTGGTCAGGCCGCCGAGGAACCCCGTGACGGCCAGCAGGCGCCACTCTGGCGGCAAAGATGGGTGGGTTTCGAAGAACGCGACGGCCAGGCCGATCAGGTAGCCTCCGACCAGGTTCGACGCCAGCGTGCCATATGGCAGTGCCGGATTGATGGCGTTCCACGTGACCGAGAAAAACCAGCGCAGCCAGGCGCCAACGGCGGCACCAACGCCGACCGCCACGAAACCCATCGGGCCCATCATTCTTCCTTGTTATTGGCGGGATCCGCGTTGAACGATTCGATACCCCAGCGGCGCAGCGCGGCATCGTCCGAGACCCGCGCGTCGACCCAGCGCGCGCCTTCCGGCGTGTCTTCCTTCTTCCAGAACGGTGCCTCGGACTTCAGGTAGTCCATGATGAACTCGCACGCCGCAAACGCGGCGCCACGGTGGGCCGAGGACACGGCAACCAGCACGATCTGGTCCAGCGGCTGCAGCAGGCCCACGCGATGCACGATGGTCACGCCAAGCAGCGGCCAGCGTTCGCGCGCCGCCGCTTCGATCGTCTCCAGCGCCTTCTCGGTCATGCCGGGATAGTGCTCGAGCTCCATCGTACTGACGCGCGTGCCTTCGCTGACATCGCGCACCGTCCCGATGAAGCTGGCCACCGCCCCCACGCCCGGATTGCCGGCGCGCAGCGCCACCACTTCCGCGCCGAGATCGAAATCCTCGTGCTGAACGCGTACCGCCATCTCAGCCTCCGGTCACGGGAGGAAAGAAGGCCACCTCGCAGCCATCGGCCAACTGGGTGTCGGCACGTGCCACGGCATGGTCCACGGCCATGCGCAGCGCGCGGCCATCGGCCAAAGCCTCGGTCCAGGCGCCGCCGCGTCCGCGCAGCCATGCGCGCAGGTCGCCAACCGTGCGGACCTCGGCGGGCACCTCGGCGCGTTCGGCGCCCTGCCCCACCTGTTCGCGCACGCTGGCGAAGTATCGGAGTTCTAGTTGCATGATCAGGCCAGCAAACTGGCAAATGGAATGAACTGCACAACGTCGCCGCGCTGGATGGTCTGGTTCGGCGGATTGTCGATCAGGCCATCGCCCCACACGGTGGACGTCAGCACGCCTGAGCTCTGGTTCGGAAACAGATCGAGGCCGCCCGCATCGTTGACGCGCGCACGCAGAAATTCGTTGCGGCGGTCGCCGCGCGGCAGATCGAAATCCGCACGCAGCGGCAGACGACGCGGCGTCACATCCGCGACGCCCTGCAAACGCAGGATAAACGGGCGCACGAACAGCAGGAACGTAACGAAGCTCGACACGGGATTTCCCGGCAGGCCCAGGAAAAACGCGGGCAGCTCGGTGCCGTTGGCCACCTGCCCGAAGGCCAGCGGCTTGCCCGGCTTGATCGCGATCTGCCAGAGGTCCAGCCGACCTTCCGCTGTAACGGCCGGACGGATATGGTCTTCTTCGCCTACCGATACGCCGCCCGACGTGATGATCAGGTCGTTGCCCTCCGCGGCGCGGCGCAACGTATCGCGCGTGGCCGCCAGCGTGTCCGGGACGATACCGAAGTCGGTCACTTCGCAGCCGAGGTTCTCCAGCAGACCGCGCAGCGTGAACCGGTTCGAGTTGTAGATCGCGCCGGGCTTGAGCGGCTCGCCGGGCATCGCCAGTTCGTCGCCGGTAAAGAACACGGCCACGCGCACGCGGCGGACCACGTCGAGCTTTGCCTGTCCCACCGACGCGGCCAGGCCCAGCGCCTGCGGCGACAGGCGTGTGCCGGCGGGCAGGATCTCGCTGCCGGCCTCGATATCCTCGCCAGCACGGCGAATCCACTCGCCCGATGCCGGTACATGATTGACGATCACCGCGTCGCCATCGGCCTGGCACTGCTCCTGCATCACCACCGCATCGGCGCCGGGCGGAATCAGGCCGCCGGTAAAGATGCGCGCCGCGGTACCCGGGGCCAGTTCGGTGCCCACGTGGCCCGCCGGTATCCGTTGCGAGACTGGCAGCCGCGTGCCCGGCTCCGGCACATCGGCGGCACGCATCACGTAGCCGTCCATCGACGTGTTATCGGCAGGCGGCACGCGCAACGCGCTGGTGACCCCGGCCGCCAGCACCCGGCCGTTGGCCTGCAGCGTATCGACAGTTTCAGAATCGGTGATCGGGCGAACGCCGGCCATCAGGGCATCGAGCGCCTGGGCCATCGTCAGCATCGGAGGGCGCGCAGCAGTCTGGGTCATGGGATGCGTATGGGATTCAGGTTGGCTCCAAATGAAACAGCCCCCGGGCCGGGAAGCCTGGGGGCCGTGGCAGCGGAGCCCGGCAAACCCGATTGTAGCGAGTTGGCGCCGGACCGGCCGATCCTGCTGTGATAAGGGCTATTCGCCCTTCGATCACAAACCGGTGTGCTGGGCGATATACGCCTTCACGCGGTCCGCGTCGGCCGGCATCACCTCGAAGCGTTGCGGCAGCTTCTCGATACCGTCGAACGCAGCCGGACGCTCCGGTTCATGACCCAAAGCCTCGTGGATGGTTTCGGAGAACTTGGCCGGCAGCGCGGTTTCCAGTACCACCATTGGCACGCCCGGCTGCAGGTGCTCACGCGCCACCTTTACGCCATCGGCGGTATGGGTGTCGATCGTCACGCCATAGCGTTGGTTCACGTCTCGGATCGTCGCCAGACGGTCCTGGTGCGAGCTGCGGCCGGACACAAAGCCAAACTGGCCGATGCGCGCGAAGTCCGGCGTGCCGGCCAGATCGAAGCCACCCTTGGTGTCGACGTCGCGGAACAGCGCCACCAGCTTGTCGGCGTCCTGACCCAGCAGATCGAACACGAAACGCTCGAAGTTCGATGCCTTCGAGATGTCCATGCTCGGGCTCGACGTGTGGTACGTCTGGGCCGAGGTCCGCACGCGATACGTGCCGGTGCGGAAGAACTCGTCCAGCACGTCGTTCTCGTTGGTGGCCACCACGAGCTTGTCGATCGGCAGGCCCATCATGCGCGCGATGTGACCAGCGCAGACGTTGCCGAAGTTGCCCGACGGCACGCAGAACGACACCTTCTGTCCCGGACCGCTGGTCGCCAGCATCCAGCCCTTGAAGTAGTACACGACCTGGGCGACCACACGGGCCCAGTTGATCGAGTTGACCGTGCCAATGCGCTGGCGCGCCTTGAACGCATGATCGTTCGAGACGGCCTTGACGATGTCCTGCGCGTCGTCGAACACGCCTTCGATCGCGATATTGAAGATGTTTGGATCCTGCAGGCTGAACATCTGGGCGGTCTGGAACGCGCTCATCTTGCGGTGCGGGCTCAGCATGAACACGCGAATGCCTTCCTTGCCGCGCATCGCGTATTCGGCCGCGCTGCCGGTATCGCCGGAAGTCGCGCCAAGGATGTTCAGCTTCAGGCCTGCGCGCTTGAGCGCGTACTCGAACAGGTTGCCCAGCAACTGCATCGCCATGTCCTTGAAGGCCAGCGTCGGGCCGTTGGACAGGCCCAGCAGTTGCAGCTTCGTGCCGCCCTCTTCGCCCAGTGTGCGCAACGGCGTAATGTCGGCGGTGTTGTCGCCGGCCCGCGCGTTGCAGTACACGTCCGCCGTGTAGGTCTTGCGCGTCAGCGCGCGCAGGTCCTCGGCGGGGATGTCGTCACAGAAGCGCGACAGCACCTCGAACGCCAGGTCGGCGTACGGGAGCTTGCGCCAGGCTTCGAGTTCCTCGGCCGTGATCTGCGGGTACTGCTTGGGCAGGTACAAGCCGCCATCGGGCGCCAGGCCACCGAGCAGGATCTCGGAGAACGATTGCGGCACGTCATGGCCGCGCGTCGACTGGTAATTCATGAGGCGAGTCAGGTCCGTCTGTCAGCTATCAGTTCAGTTCTTCCATGCGCAGGCGCGTGACCGGCGACAGCACGGTCTGGAGCGCTTCGATGCTGCGAATGGCGGCATTGACGTGCTTCTCGCGCGTCAGGTGCGTCAGGATGATGATGTCGGTCTGCGGTTCGCCTTCGCGCGATTCCTTCTGCAGCATCGCGTCGATGCTGATGCCGGCTTCGGCCAGGATGCGCGTGATCTCGGCAAGCACGCCGGTCTCGTCCGACACACGCATGCGCAAGTAGTACGAACTGGTGACTTCGTCGATCGGCAGCACGGGCACGTTCGACAGCTCGTCCGGCTGGAATGCCAGGTGCGGTACGCGGTGGTTCGGATCGGCGGTGTGCAGGCGGGTCACGTCGACCAGATCGGCAATCACGGCCGAGGCGGTCGGCTCGGCGCCGGCGCCCTTGCCGTAGTACAGCGTGGCGCCCACGGCATCGCCCTGCACCAGCACGGCGTTCATCGCGCCTTCCACGTTGGCGATCAGGCGCGAGGCCGGCACCAGCGTCGGGTGCACGCGCAGCTCCACGCCTTCGTCGCGGCGGCGGGTGATACCAAGCAGCTTGATGCGATAGCCCAGTTCCTCTGCGTACTTGATATCGATGGCCGACAGCTTGGTGATGCCTTCCACGTGGGCGCGGTCGAACTGCACCGGCATCCCGAATGCGATCGCGCTCATCAGCGTGACCTTGTGCGCGGCGTCGACGCCTTCGATGTCGAAGGTCGGATCGGCCTCGGCGTAGCCCAGTTGCTGCGCTTCCTTGAGCACGGTATCGAAATCCAGACCCTTGTCGCGCATCTCGGACAGGATGAAGTTCGTCGTGCCGTTGATGATGCCGGCGATCCACTGGATGCGGTTCGCGGTCAGGCCTTCGCGCAGCGCCTTGATGATGGGAATGCCGCCTGCCACTGCCGCCTCGAAGGCGACGATCACGCCCTTCTTGCGAGCGGCTTCGAAAATCTCGTTGCCATGCACGGCCAGCAGCGCCTTGTTGGCGGTGACCACGTGCTTGCCGTTCTCGATCGCCTTGAGCACCAGCTCGCGGGCGATGCCGTAGCCGCCGATCAGCTCGATGACGATGTCGATGTCCGGACGCGTCACCACGTCGTTCGCATCGCTGACGACGTCCACCGTCCCACCGGTCAGCTCGCGGGCGCGCTCGGTGTTAAGGTCAGCCACCACCGCAATCTCGATGCCGCGGCCTGCGCGGCGACGAATTTCCTCCTGATTGCGCTTGAGCACGTTGAACGTGCCGCTACCGACGGTACCGATGCCGAGAAGGCCGACTTTGATGGGATTCATGAACGTCTGACTCTGGTTTGCTTGATTCTGAAATGGGGACGTCCGGCGGCTCAGGCCGTACCGTGACGTTTGCGATAGCTTTCAAGGAAGCGGCCGACGCGGGTGATGGCCTCGCGCAGGTCTTCCTCGTGTGGCAGGAACACGATCCGGAAATGGTCCGGCGCGCCCCAGTTGAAGCCGGTACCCTGCACCAGCAGCACCTTCGATTCCTGCAGCAGTTCGTAAATGAACTCCTGATCGTCCTGGATCGGGTACATGGACAGGTCGAGCTTCGGGAACAGGTACAGCGCCGCCTTGGGCTTGACGCACGTAACGCCCGGAATCTTGGTAATCAGCTCATAGGCCAGATCGCGCTGGCGGCGCAGGCGGCCGCCTTCGGTCACGAGGTCGTTGATGCTCTGATACCCGCCCAGCGCCGTCTGGATCGCCCACTGGCCCGGCACATTGGCGCACAGGCGCATCGACGAGAGCATGTTCAGCCCTTCGATATAGTCGAGCGCGGGACGCTTGTCGCCCGACACCACCATCCAGCCCGCGCGGTAGCCGCACGAACGGTAGTTCTTAGACAGGCCGTTGAAGGTCACGGTCAGCACGTCCGTGGACAGCGAGCCGATCGACGTATGCGTATTGCCGTCGTACAGGACCTTGTCGTAGATCTCGTCGGCGAAGATGATCAGGCCGTGCTCGCGCGCGATGGCCACGATCTCCTTCAGCAGTTCGTCCGAATACAGTGCCCCGGTGGGGTTGTTCGGGTTGATGATGACGATGCCGCGCGTGTTCGGGGTGATCTTGCGGCGGATATCGTCGAGATCCGGCATCCACTCGTTGGCCTCGTCGCACACATAGTGCACCGGCGTGCCGCCGGACAAGCTCACCGCGGCCGTCCACAGCGGGTAGTCGGGCGCCGGCACCAGCATTTCGTCGCCGCTGTTGAGCAGCGCGTTCATCGCCATCACGATCAGCTCGGACGCGCCGTTGCCCACATAGATGTCGTCCAGCCCCACGCCCTGGATCTTCTTTTCCTGGGTGTAGTGCATGATCGCCTTGCGTGCGGCGAAGATGCCCTTGGAGTCCGAATAACCCGCCGAATTGGGCAGGTTGCGCATCATGTCCTGCTGGATCTCCTCCGGCGCGTCGAAGCCGAACACCGCCAGGTTGCCGATGTTCAGCTTGATGATCTTGTGCCCCTCTTCCTCCATTTGCTTGGCCTTTTCCAGCACCGGGCCGCGGATGTCATAGCAAACGTTCTGGAGCTTGTGCGATTTCTGGATGGGTTTCACGGCGGTGTTGGCGATGTCAGGGCAAGCTGCCGGTCTCTGGCGGCAGCGGAATCTGGGAATCTCTGGATTGTCCTGCGCGTCTGGCGGCGCGTCCGCAATGAGGCTCGCGAGGCGTGGCAGACCTGGAGGCAAAAGCTATAAGATATCGGATTATGACAGACTTCGGCACGGATTCTTGCATTGCGGCGAGCGTTTTGCCCTCCCGCGCGCACGATCCTGCCACCAACCCGTCGCCAGTCTCCCGCTACGGCCCCCCTTCTGCACCGGGTGGCTCGCCGGACACATCCCGACGGCATGAGGCCCCCACTTGAAACTCCACGCCGACCAACCCCAGAGCCTCAATACCGTGACCGGCTACGGTCCCGGCTATATAGAAATCAATGCGATCCGGCACGAAACGGCGGTGCTCGTGATGCCCGAAGGCAGCGTCGAACCATGGCCGGTCAGCCGTTTCGAGGACCTGGAACCCGCCCATTTCGAAGCCTTGCTGCAAAAATCGCCCGAAGTCGTGCTGCTGGGCACCGGCAGCACGCTGCGCTTTCCCCACCCGCGCCTGACCGCCGCCCTCTCCCGCCTGCATATCGGCGTGGATGCAATGGACTTGCAGGCCGCATGCCGCACCTACAATATCCTCATGGCCGAGGGCCGCAAGGTTGCGGCGGTGCTGCTGGTGGAGCCGGCTGCCTGACTGGCCGGCGCACGGCATCAGGCAGCCTGACGTGCCAGCGCGTGCCACCGGGGCCCGGGATTCCCGCCGGGTTCGGTTTACGCCACGCTTGAAGTCCGTAGAACTGCCCCAATCTGCACTCGCCATGGCCGCAAAGCCCGAGACCGACATCGGGCTGCCGCCGTCACCGATGATGCACGCCATCCCAGGAGAGCCAACAGCATGACCGTCAGTCTCAACAAGGCCATTCCCGACTTCCAGGCCCCCGCCACCGGTGGGGACTTCCGCCTTGCCGACCAGCGCGGCAAGACCACGGTGCTGTACTTCTACCCGAAGGACAACACGCCGGGTTGCACAACGGAGGCGATGAACTTCCGCGACCAGTACGAAGATTTCGAGAAGGCTGGCGCCGCGGTTTACGGCATCTCTCGCGACAGCATGAAGTCGCACGAGAACTTCAAGGCCAAGCTGGAGTTGCCGTTCGAACTGATCTCGGACGCCGACGAGGCGATCTGCCAGCTCTTCGATGTCATCAAGATGAAAAAGATGTATGGCAAGGACGTGCGCGGCATCGAGCGCAGTACGTTCATCCTCGATGCCAAGGGTGTCCTGCGCCACGAGATGCGCGGCATCAAGGTGCCGAATCACGTGGACGAAGTGCTGGAGATCGTCAAGGGGATGTGACCGGAGGCATCCTCGCGACAGTGATGCAACAGTGACGCAACGATGCGTTTTCGCCTGATTGCCAAACCGGAATCGTTCGGGTAGATTGGGTCGTAATGCGTTCAGATCCCAGTTGCCACGCTGCCGTATCGGTCCAGCCCAGCAGGCTCAGTCCCCGGGCTGGTAGCGGACCTGCCGCGTCGCGGGTCCGCAAGCAAGCCGCCATCCCTGTCCACCAGGTCTGGCGGCTTTTTTGTTTGTCCACGCCCTCAACCTCACTCTACGGTTTTCCGGTTTTCTGCCGTTCGTTGGCGTTGACGCGCCAGCCATTCCGCCCCCGTCTGTTCCCCTGAAAGGAAAGCCAAGCATGCCGCTGCCTACCATGCCCGCCAAGCCTGCCCAACTGCTGGACCCGAGCGAGTTCGCCCCGGTCACACTGCCCAAGGCCAAAGTCGCGCAGGGTAAGAAACCTGTGCCGGCCCTCGAGCGTGTGGCATTGCTCGAGACCGGCGACACCAATGCGCCTGCCACCGCGCGCGCTGGCAGCACCACCCGGGCCAAGACCACCGATACCCCGGCATCTACCAAGGCTCCGGCCGCGACGCCAGCCGTCAGCCTGGTCCAGCCCGCCGCCAGTCCCACGCGCCGCGCGCGCAAGGCCACCGGCCCGAGCAAGCTGTTCGTCCTCGACACCAACGTGCTGATGCACGATCCGTCGTCGCTGTTCCGCTTCGAAGAGCATGACATCTATCTGCCGATGATGACGCTCGAGGAACTGGACAACCACAAGAAAGGCATGAGCGAAGTCGCGCGTAACGCGCGCACGGTCAGCCGTACGCTGGACCAGCTCGTGGGAGGCACCGACGGTGTGCTCGACGAAGGGCTGCCGCTGGCCAGGCTCGGCAATCGTGACGCCCAGGGCAAGCTGTTCTTCCAGACGCGCCTGAACGACATCAAGCTGCCAGAAGGCCTGCCGCAAGGCAAGGCGGACAACCAGATCCTTGCGGTGGTGAGCGCCCTGCAGCAGCAGTACCCGGACCGCCAGGTCGTGCTGGTGTCGAAAGACATCAACATGCGCATCAAGGCGCGCGCCCTGGGCCTGCCCGCCGAGGACTACTTCAACGACCAGGTCCTAGAAGACAAGGACCTGCTCTACTCGGGCGTGCTTCAGTTGCCCAACGATTTCTGGGCCAAGCACGGCAAGGGCGTGGAAAGCTGGCAGGACCCGAAGTCGGGCACGATGTTCTATCGCCTGACCGGGCCGCTGGTGCCGTCGTTCCTGGTCAACCAGTTCGTCTACCTGGAGCCGATGGACGGCAGCCTGCCGCTCTACGCGCAGGTCAAGGAGATCAACGGCAAGACCGCCCTGCTGCAGACGCTGAAGGACTACACCCACAACAAGAACAATGTGTGGAGCGTGGTGGCCCGCAATCGCGAGCAGAACTTCGCGCTGAACCTGCTGATGAGCGCGGACGTGGACTTCGTCACGCTGCTCGGCCAGGCCGGCACCGGCAAGACGCTGTTGGCGCTTGCAGCCGGCCTCGAACAGGTGCTGGACCAGAAACTCTACAACGAGATCATCGTCACGCGCGCCACCGTGCCCGTGGGCGAGGATATCGGATTCCTGCCCGGCACCGAGGAAGAGAAGATGCAGCCCTGGATGGGCGCGTTCGACGACAACCTCGAGGTACTGCAGAAGAGCGACGACAGCGCGGGCGAGTGGGGCCGCGCCGCCACGCAGGAGTTGATCCGTTCGCGCATCAAGGTCAAGAGCATGAACTTCATGCGCGGCCGCACCTTCGTGAACAAGTTCGTGATCATCGACGAGGCGCAGAACCTGACGCCGAAGCAGATGAAAACACTGGTCACGCGGGCGGGCCCTGGCACGAAGATCGTCTGTCTGGGCAACATCGCGCAGATCGACACGCCTTACCTGACCGAAGGTTCGTCCGGCCTGACGTACGTGGTGGACCGATTCAAGGGCTGGAGCCACAGCGGTCATGTAACGCTGGCGCGCGGGGAACGCTCGCGCCTGGCCGACCACGCCGCTGACGTACTGTAGGATCGGAGCTTGCAACGCCAAGCCCGCGGCTCTGGCCATCCAGACCGCGGGCGGCACGCTGCCGGGCGTGGCAACGCGAACGGCGTCGGTGTCCTGCTGACAGCAAGGACCACATGGCCCGGTTATGATTTCCGGGTGCACATGTCAACACGGAGGCGTCGATGGACAAGCAGGAAGCGTTCAATCGGTATCTCTCGAACAGCAGAACGCTGTTCTCGCGAACTGCCCGCGTAACGCGGCGCAGGCGCGTCATCGCGGCAACACTGGTGGGTATGGCCGTGACGATTGGGGCCGCACTGTGCCCCGCATTTGCTGCCGACGAGATGGTGATTCGCACCATGGGCCCTGTCAGCTACGTCTGTGGCGGCATTGCCGCGGATGAACGCGCGAAACTGGCGGCTCAGGAAAAGAACTTCAACATAGGTGTCCTGTTCACCCAGGGTGATGGCGAATACCTGTCCGACGTTGACGTAAAGATGACACTGGAAGGCCAGCCCGTGGCCAATTTCAAGGCCGGCGGCCCTCGCTGCCTCATACGTGCGCCCGAAGGCAGCTACAATATCGAGGCCAGTTACAAGGGTCAGACAAAGTCCATCAAGATCACCACCGGCACGCGTAACGCGCAATTGCGCTGGTAGGCAACCGTGGGAATGGACGCATGACCCGGCAACCGAATCAGAAGAAGGATGCCGCAGCGCCCGTTTCACTCACCCTCTCGCCGGCTTTCACTCTCCGCACTGTGCGCGGCAGCACTACTGCTCGCCGCCTGCGCCGGCGGGCCGCCTGTACGTCAGGGCGCGTCGCTGCCCCGCACACCGGGCAAGCCAATCGTCGATCCCAGCGCCGGACTCGAGGAAATCTCGATTCAGGCAATGTCCCTCGTTGGCACGCCATACCGCTACGGCGGAAACACGCCTGACTCCGGATTCGATTGCAGCGGCCTGGTCCGTTACGTGGTCCAGCGCGCCGCCAGCGTCAACCTGCCGCGCACCACCGAGCAGATGGGACAACGTGGCACGTCACTCGATCGGCGCGATGTCGCTTCGGGCGATCTTGTCTTCTTCAACACGACGGGGCGCGCCAACTCTCATGTCGGCATCTACGTCGGACAGAATCGCTTTGTCCACGCCCCGGCCACCGGTGGCACCGTCCGGCTGGAAGACATGACCAAGTCGTACTGGGCGTCGCGCTACAACGGCGCACGGCGTGTCGTGGCCGCCGGCAGCCTCGATATGACCCCGGTTCCCAGCCCGGTCCCTTCGGCCCCAGCCACCCCACTCACCCCGCCCACCCCGGACGACGACGATCCGATTGCCGCATTCGCAAACCGGTAAACGAACAAGCCAGGCACGAAGCCTGGCTTGTCACTGGGATTCCGCTCGCGCTTGCCAGCGTTACAGAATCTGCTTACCGATCCACCAGGCAATGGCGGACATAAATGCCGAGGCCGGAATCGTCAGGACCCAGGCCCACACGATGTTGCCCGCCACGCCCCAGCGCACGGCCGACATCTTCTGAGCCGAGCCAACGCCGACGATCGCACCGGTGATCGTATGTGTGGTCGACACCGGCACACCCAGCGCGGAAGCAATGAACAGCGTGATCGCACCGCCCGTCTCCGCACAGAAGCCACCCACCGGCTTCAGCTTGGTGATCTTCTGACCCATCGTGCGCACGATCCGCCAACCGCCGAATAGCGTGCCCATACCGATGGCCAGGTAGCAGCTCACAATCACCCACATCGGCGGTGCAGCGCCACCCACTGCGACATGACCGCTGGCAATCAACAGCATCCAGATAATGCCGATGGTCTTCTGCGCGTCATTACCGCCATGACCCAGGCTGTAGAGCGACGCCGACACCAGTTGCAGGCGACGGAACCAGCGATCCACGCGCGACGGCGGCGTGCGGAAGAACGTCCAGCCGACGATCACCATCATGATCGAACCCAGGATGAAGCCGAGCAGCGGCGAGATCAGGATAAACGCGACGGTCTTGAGCAGGCCGTTGCCGACCAGCGCGCCCGTGCCTGCCTTGGCCACCGCGGCACCCACCAGCCCGCCGATCAGGGCATGCGAGGACGACGAAGGGATGCCATACAGCCAGGTAATCACGTTCCAGGCAATCGCCCCAACTAAGGCACCAAAAATCACGTAATGATCGACGATATTGACGTCGATGGTTCCGGTACCGACTGTGGCTGCCACCTTGAGGTGGAAAATAAAGATGGCGATCACGTTGCACATGGCCGCCATGGCCACGGCATGGTGCGGCTTGAGCACGCCCGTGGAAACCACCGTGGCGATCGAGTTGGCCGCGTCGTGGAAGCCGTTCATGAAGTCGAACAGCAGCGCAAGCGCGACCAACAGGCCGATCACCCACAAGCTCATTTGAACAGTATGCATGCGAGTACGCGCCTCAGGCGTTTTCCAGGACGATGCCTTCGATGATGTTGGCCACGTCCTCGCACTTGTCGGTAATGGACTCGAGCTGTTCGTAGATCGCCTTCAGCTTGATCAGACGCTTGACGTCGGTTTCCTCGCGGAACAGCTTCGACATCGCCGAGCGCATCACACGATCGGCCTCGGATTCGAGCTGGTCGATCTGCTGCGTGGTCTTCAGGATCGCACTGGCGTTGCCCATGTCTTCGAGCAGCGCAACGGCAATCTTCACCTGATCGCAGCACTGCACGCAGATCGCCGCCAGACGACGGGCCTCGTCGGTCAGGCTCGTCACGTCGTACAGCGAAATCGTCTCGGCCACATCCTCCATCAGGTCCAGGATGTCATCCATGGTCGTGATGAGCTTGTGAATCTCGTCGCGGTCCAGCGGGGTGATGAACGTCTTGTGCAGCAGGTCGATCGTGTCATGCGTGACGCGGTCCGCCTTCTTTTCGGTGGCCTGCACGCGCCGGGCATGGGCTTCGGCGTTGGGCAGGTCGTTGACCAGCGCCTCCAGCTCATGGGCTGCAGTCACCGCGCAATCGGCGTGCTGGTTGAAATATTCGAAGAACTTGCCCTCAGTGGGCATGAATCGACCGAACATGAAATGTCCTTGTGGCGCGCCTCAGGGCCGCGCTTGGTTGTTTTGCAAATGGGATGCAGGGCAAATTGCATGACAGCCGCGCGAGGGCGGCTGTCATCAAAGCGCAATATTTTACAGGTATGCGCCGCCCTGCGGGGTAATCACGGCGAATCAGGTGTCGTTGTCAAAGAACGCCGGGCCACCGCTAAAGTTGTCAAACTTCGTAAATTGACCCAGGAACGTGAGCCTAACGGTGCCGATTGGACCGTTACGCTGCTTGCCGATGATGATCTCGGCCGTGCCCTTGTCTTGCGAATCCGGGTTGTAAACTTCGTCGCGATAGATGAACAGAATCACGTCGGCATCCTGTTCGATAGCGCCCGACTCTCGCAAGTCGGACATCACGGGGCGCTTGTTCGGGCGCTGTTCCAGACTGCGGTTCAGCTGCGACAAGGCAATGACCGGGCAGTTGAGCTCCTTGGCCAACCCCTTCAGCGAACGCGAGATCTCCGAGATCTCGGTGGCACGGTTCTCGCCGCTACCCGAACCCGACATCAGCTGGAGGTAATCGATGATGATCAGGCCAAGCTGCCCGCATTGCCGCGCCAGACGGCGGGAACGGGCACGCAACTCCATGGGATTCAGCGCCGGCGTCTCATCGATGAACAACTGCGCGTCGTTCATGCGCTGAATCGAGTGCGTCAAGCGCGGCCAGTCCTCGTCGAGCAGTCGACCGGTACGCAGGCGATGCTGATCGAGGCGCCCCACCGAGCCCAGCATACGCATGGCCAACTGGACGCCCGCCATTTCCATCGAGAAGACCGCTACAGGCAGCCCCTGCTCGACGGCCACGTGCTCGCCAATATTCAGTGAGAATGCCGTCTTACCCATCGAGGGGCGTCCCGCCACGATGATCAGATCCCCCGCCTGCATACCACTGGTCATGCGGTCGAGGTCGATGAAACCGGTGGGTACGCCGGTCACATCGCTGGTGGAGTCACGGTGGTAAAGCTCGTCGATCCGCTCGACCACCTGCGTCAGCAGCGGCTGGATCTCCTGGAAGCCCTTCTGGCCACGCGCGCCCTCTTCGGCAATGGCGAATACTTTCGACTCGGCTTCGTCGAGCAGCTCGCGCACCTCACGCCCCTTGGGCGCGAAGGCCGCCGACGCGATGTCATCGGCGACGGTCACGAGCTTGCGCAGCACCGCACGTTCGCGCACGATTTCCGCGTAACGACGGATATTGGCCGCACTCGGCGTGTTTTGCGCCAGCGAGTTCAGGTAAGCCAGCCCTCCGACCTCCTCGGCCTTGCCGGCTCCCTGGAGCATCTCGAAGACAGTGATCACGTCGGCCGGCTTGGTCGCCGAGATCAGGCGGGCAATGCTCTGAAAGATCAGCCGATGGTCGAAACGATAGAAATCGGCTTCGGAAATGAAGTCGGCAATCCGGTCCCAGGCGGCGTTATCCAGCAGCAACCCGCCAAGTACCGATTGCTCGGCCTCGATGGAATGCGGTGGAACCTTGAGACTGTCTAGTTGGGGATCTGCGGCGGGCGCGTTCATGGGGGGCAATTATAGCGGCGCTGAAGGCCGCGCAAACAAAAAAGGCAGGAGCGCAGCTCCTGCCTTTTTGTGCATCGCGTACGCCAAACCGAGCTGGCGCACTGCTTCGCGGGGTACGGCTTAGACGTGCTCGCCCAGAACGGCCACGGTCACATCCACCACCACGTCGGTGTGCAGAGCAACGCTGACCGGGTGGTCGCCAACAACCTTCAGCGGGCCGGACGGCATGCGAACCTGAGCCTTCTCCAGCTTGAAGCCTTGGCCAGCCAGGGCTTCAGCGATGTCGGCGTTGGTCACCGAACCGAACAGACGGCCGTCCACACCCGACTTCTGGGTGATCTGGACGGTCAGGCCGTTCAGCTTCTCGCCTTCAGCTTGAGCGGCAGCCAGCTTTTCGGCGGCGGCCTTCTCCAGCTCGGCGCGCTTCACTTCGAATTCGGCGATGGCGCTTTGCGTTGCGCGGCGTGCGCGCTTGGTCGGGATCAGGAAGTTACGAGCGTAACCGTCCTTCACGCGAACGATGTCACCCAGGCTACCCAGGTTGATGACTTTTTCCAGCAGAATGACTTGCATCGTGTATTTCTCCTTGCGGTCCTGGGACTATCAGTTCTTGTGCAGGTCGGTGTACGGCATCAGCGCCAGGAAGCGGGCGCGCTTGATGGCCGTATCCAGCTGACGCTGATAGTGAGCCTTGGTACCGGTCAGGCGAGCCGGCGTGATCTTGCCGTTGTCGCCGATGAAGTCCTTCAGCGTGTCCAGATCCTTGTAGTCGATCTGTTCGACGCCAGCCACGGTGAAACGGCAGAAGCGCTTGCGCTTGAACAGCGGGTTCTGTTGCTGAAAGCGCTTCTTGTTCTTGTTGTCACGTTTGACGAATGCCATGATTCAATCCTTTTCGAATGCTTTACATCGAGTGATGTGAAAGACCAGTGTCCTGCTGTTGCGGTGCTTGCGGGCCAGAAAGCCTTCGCAATCGAGCAGCGTATCGAGCGGCAACCGCTCAAGCTGCTGGCCAATGGCGCCAATGCCCATGGCCACGATTGCGAACTCCACCTGCCGGGGCGTTTCCGCCTCCAGCGCCTCGCCGGCATGCTGCAGAATGCAGTTGACGACGGGCACTCCGGCCGGCGTATAGCGCAACGCCTCTCGCTCGACGAGCGTGGCGATCAGCCGAAGCTGGTTCACCGCGACATAGCAGTCCGCTCTCAGGCGGGCTGGCCTTCCGTGGTCGTTTGCGCGGCCTTGCGGGCTTCTTCGCGCTGCACTTCCTTCATCATCGGCGAAGGAGCAGTCTCGGCCTTCTTGGTCTGAACGATCAGGTGACGCAGCACGGCGTCGTTGAACTTGAACGCGTGTTCGAGTTCAGCCAGCGTGTCCTTGCCGCATTCGATGTTCAGGCAAACGTAGTGAGCCTTGGCCAGCTTCTGGATCATGTAGGCCATTTGACGACGGCCCCAGTCTTCCACGCGGTGAATCTGGCCGTTTTGCGACGTGACGAGCTGCTTGTAACGCTCGATCATCGCCGGCACTTGTTCACTCTGGTCCGGATGGACGATAAATACGATTTCGTAATGACGCATTGACGCTCCTTTTGGGATGAGCCACCCGGGCGTCACGTCCGGTGCGGCAAGGTTGAGTAGCCCGCGAGTATAGCCCGGAAAGGGGCCTTCGCGCAAGAATTCGGCGCCCGGCCTGCCTCAGTACCGCTCGAAGAGCGCCTGAAGCCGGGCCGCATCGCGCCCCAGCGAAGGGTCGTCAGCCAACGCCAGCAGCAGCAGCACGCGCGCCTTGTAGGGGTTGAGGTCACCCGACGAGACGAATACGCCACCTGTCGGTCGCGGCGGTGCGGGGATTGCCACATGACCAGCACCGGTACGCGAACTACGCGCCACCGCTATACCACATGCCGCGGCGTCGACCAGCGCGGCCGTCAGCGTTTCGTGCACGGAACCGTTGCCAGCCGCGGCCACGACGAACCCTAGCACGCCTGCGGCCACCATCGCGTCGATAGCTACCCTCCCCGGCTGCGCATAGCTGGCGACGATCTCCACCAACGGCCATACAGCGGGCACCGGCAAGCGCGGCGCCTGACCAGGACCCGGGGTGCGCGAGAAATGGACGTAGGTATCCTGCACAAAGCCAAGCGGACCGGCAACTGGCGAATGGAAAGCATCGACAGCCGACGTATGCGCCTTGACGACATCACGCGCGGCATGAATCTGCTGATTCAGGACCACGAGCACACCCTTGCCAACCGCCGCCGGGCTTGCCGCCACGCGCACCGCATCGAGCAGGTTCAGCGGCCCGTCAGCCGAAAGCGATGTCGATGGGCGCATGGCCGCAGTCATCACGACAGGCAACGGGCAAGCCTGCGTCAGATGCAGGAACATCGCCGTCTCTTCCAGCGTGTCAGTGCCATGTGTGATCACGATTCCGGCGACATCGGCCTGCGCGGACCAATACCCGATTCGCGCGGCAAGCAACCGCCAGAGATCGAACATCATGTCCTTGCTGTCCACCTGCGCCACCTGCTCCGCTTCGACCCGCGCCACATCTGCCAGCGCGGGCACTGCCTGCACAAGTTGCGATACAGGTACTGTCGCAGCCTGATAGTGCGCGCTACTGGCAGGATTAGCGGACGAACCGGCGATGGTGCCGCCAGTCGCGAGCACAACGATACGAGGCAGGAGTACGGACATGGACGGGGTTGACGGAGCTTGAAGGCGGGCCGATTGTAACTGCGCGAACGCCTGGCCGAACCCGTGGCAAACCCGTGGGCCTCACCCCACGGAACTACTCGTGTTGAGCCGGCTGCGCAAAATGTGCTTGCACTTCACCCGATACTGTATAAAATCACAGCATACTGTTTAAACATACAGTGCTTCGGCACAAGACCTGCGACCCATGGCGACCCTGACACCCCGGCAGCAGCAGATTTTCGACCTGATCCGCGACACGATCCGCAACACGGGCTTTCCGCCCACTCGTGCTGAGATCGCCGCCGAATTCGGCTTCTCCTCCCCCAATTCGGCCGAGGAACACCTGCGGGCTCTGGCGCGCAAGGGCGTGATCGAGCTGACGCCGGGCGCATCGCGAGGCATTCGCCTGAAGGTGACGCGTAGCGACTCTGAACGACCCGATCAGTTCTCGTTACCGATGGCGGGTGTGCTGCAACTGACATTGCCATTAGTCGGTCGTGTCGCAGCTGGCAGCCCGATTCTGGCTGCCGAGCATATCGACCGGCAGTATCAAGTCGATGCCTCTGTCTTTGACGAGCGCCCCGACTATCTACTTCGCGTTCGCGGCCTGAGCATGCGCGACGCCGGCATTCTGGATGGCGACCTGCTTGCCGTGAAGAAAGCCAGCGAAGCTGCGAACGGTAAGGTTGTCGTCGCCCGTCTGGGCGATGACGTCACCGTCAAACGCTTGAAGAAACGCGGCGATACGATCGAGTTGATCGCCGAGAACCCCGACTTCCAGAACATCGTCTTGCATGCAGGACGTGATGAGTTCTCCCTGGAGGGTATCGCAGTTGGCCTGATCAGATCTTCAGGCTTCTGACTCTCCGGACCCAGGCAGCTGGCCACCTGCCCCGGTCACCCGCTTTTGCTTTGCCAACGCCGCCCCGTCCTTTACGGACGACGGGTGCGGACTTCTGCTGAACGCAAATTACGAGGTGTTGCCATGCTGCAATCCGAAACCGTCGCATCCCGCCGTCCGGTCAAGCCGGTCCCCTTCCGCCAGATCAAGGGCGTTCGCGTCTACCAGGGCACCCATCGCCGCACCATGGTCGGCAATATGGCCGCCATCTGCCGAATGCTCGAGCTTGCTGAACCCTCCTCGAAAACTCTTGATTGAGGCAGCCCGCTCTCTTCTGTCACCATGCACTGCAGCGCATTGCTGCATGTACGGGCGATGATGGCCCCGGGACCCGACGCTGATCGGGGCCCGACCATCATCAATCTGACTCGACATTAATCGGCCAACGGCGCGCCGAACCAATCGGACGCGAGGTCTGCCTCAAAGGCAGCCAGCCAGGTCGCAGCCCCGCCAGCGCCTCCTTTGTATTTCTGCAACTGACCGCCGACCACGCGTTCGACAGTCACCATATCCGCAGCAGCCCCCTCCCCCGGATTGAGCGCGTTCGCAACCGCGAATTCGAAATCCTCGGGGACGAATCCGTGCCTGGCGCAAATGGACTCCAGAGCCTCCCGCACATCGGGAGAGAGTTCGTGAAATCTGAGCGTCATCCTTCTCCTCCGCAGCATCTGCAATTCCTGATCTTTACAGATTACTTGCCCGATTTCGCGACGTCGCGCATTTTCCTAGCCATTCGTAGTTCTTTGGGCCAATGAAAATTTCTCGCTCTCCGGCTAGGGTAACAACCGAGAACGTCGATCGTGGCGGAAAGCGCCAACCCAGCATGGTTTTGCCCCATTCGATCCGACGATGACGAGAGGTTGAAGCCTTTCGTCCCTCCCACGCCCCTATACCGCACAGCACCTTCAGGAGATGCACGATGGCCAAGCACGATACGTCAGGGCTCGCCAGCCTGTCGCCTTTCGAACTCAAGGACGAACTCATCAAGTTGGCAGGAAGCGTATCGAATCGCCTGATGCTAAACGCCGGGCGAGGTAATCCGAATTTTCTGGCAACCATCCCGCGACATGGTTTCTGGCAGCTCGGCCAGTTCGCCATGATCGAATCGGAAAGGTCATTTTCGTATTTGCCAGAAGGTGTCGGCGGTTTCCCGCGACGCGCAGGTATCGAGGAGCGGTTCGACCTTTATGCCCGCGTGCACAAGGACGTTCCCGGCGTCAAGTTCCTGACCGGGGCCGTATCGTATGTGCGCGACCAGCTCGGTCTGGATGGCGGTGATTTCCTGTACGAAATGTGCGAAGGGATCCTGGCCTGCAACTATCCGGTTCCCGACCGGATGCTCCGACTGAGCGAGAAGATCGTCAAACAGTACATCCGCAAGGAAATGATTGGCGCGCATCCGTTCCTGGGCGATTTCGACCTGTACGCCGTGGAAGGCGGAACCGCCGCGATGACGTACCTCTTCAATTCGTTGAAGGTCAATCATCTGATCAATCCCGGTGACACGATCGCACTGGGAATGCCGATCTTCACGCCGTATATCGAAATTCCGGAACTGGCCGAATACCACCTGACCGAGGTTTCGATCGATGCCGACCCCGCAAGTGGATGGCAGTACCCGAAGAAGGAACTCGACAAGCTGCGAGATCCCAAGGTTAAGGCGTTTTTCCTGGTGAACCCCAGCAATCCGCCTTCCGTAAAAATGAGCGATGAAAGCCTGAAATACATCGCCAGCATCGTTGAAGAACGCCCAGATCTGATTCTCCTGACAGACGATGTGTACGGTACCTTCGCCGACAATTTCGTCTCGCTGTTTGCGATGTGTCCCAAGAACACGCTCCTGGTGTATTCGTACTCCAAGTACTTCGGTGCCACTGGCTGGCGCCTCGGCGTTATTGCCACCCACAAGTCGAATCTCTTCGACGAGCAACTGGCGAACCTACCCAAGAATATTCAGAAGGATCTGAACAAGCGCTATTCCTCCATCACCACCGAACCGGAGAAGCTGCCCTTTATCGACCGAGTGGTTGCCGACAGCCGCACGGTGGCACTGAACCATACCGCCGGTCTTTCCACGCCGCAGCAGGTGCAGATGGTGCTGTTCTCCCTGTTCTCGCTGATGGATTCCGCCGACCACTACAAGCAAACCATGAAGCGGCTGATCAGAAGCCGCAAGGCCGCGCTCTATCGCGGCATGGGCGTTGCGCCGGAACCCGTCGACGAGAACGTGGTCGACTACTACACGCTGCTCGATGTCGAACAAATGAGCCGCGAAGTCGGCGCCGATTTCGTCAAATGGTTGCTCGAATCGATTCAGCCGCATGAGCTCCTGTTTAGACTCGCTGAGGAAGCCGGCGTGGTCCTGTTGCCTGGCGGTGGCTTCGGCACCCGTCACCCCTCTGGTCGCGTTTCGCTCGCCAATCTGAATGAAGAGGACTACGTGAAGATCGGGCGCTCGGTGCGCAAGCTGCGCGACGAATATCTGGCGCGATACCAGGAGTCCGGCGGCAAGACGCAGAAGCCGAAAAAGAAATAACCCGGTCGCGGCAAGGCAGTTCTGACTAATCAGTCTACAAATACAGGAGTAGGCTATGACCTGGTTTGTCTCCACCCTCAAGGCGTACCCCGAGATCGCGATTTTTCTCGCACTGGGAATCGGCTACTGGGTAGGCGGGAAGAGCTACAAGGGGTTCAGCCTGGGCGCCGTGACATCGACGCTGCTGGTGGCGATCGTCATCGGCATCCTCGGCGTGAAGATCTCCGCGAACGTGAAATCCGTCTTTTTCCTGATGTTTCTGTTTGCGGTGGGCTATGGCGTCGGCCCGCAGTTCGTTCGCGGCATTGCGAAGGATGGCATTCCCCAAGCCATTTTTGCTGCGATAGTCGCGGTGCTGTGTCTCGCCGCATCAATCATTGCGGCGATGGTCGCCGGATACGATCTCGGGTCGGCAGCCGGATTGTTTGCGGGTTCGCAGACAATCTCGGCTTCCATGGGTCTCGCCACTGATGCCATCAATCGCCTGGGCCGATCTCCGGAAGAGGCCAAACAGCTTCTGGACGGCATGCCGATCGCCTATGCGGTCACGTATATCTTCGGTACAGTCGGCTCGGCAATTCTCCTGGCGCAGATCGGCCCCAAACTGCTTGGCATCGACCTTGTAGCTGCCTGCAAGGATTATGAGCAGCAACTTGGAGCCGGAGCAGACGGAGAAGGCACCGAATGGCATGAGTTTGAGCTGCGAGCCTACGCGCTGGCCCCCCACAGCCCATACATCGGCAAGTCCGTAGCCGAACTGGAGGCCAGCACGGCCGAAGGCGTACGCGCCTTTATCGAACGCATTCGCCGAGGCGGCAAGATTATCGAGGCACAACTCGATACCGTTCTGGAGCCTGGCGATATCGTCGCAATAGGCGGAAAGCGCGATCAACTGATTGCCAGACTGGGACCAAGCGGCCGGGAAGTGGAAGACTCAGAACTGCTCAATGTGCAGACGGAGGGTGTGGACATCTATATCACCAACAAGGAGGTTGATGGCCACACGCTGCAGGAGATGTCTCGGTGGCCCGGTGCGCGTGGAATTTTCCTGAAGAAGATCAAGCGCGGACCAACGGAAACAGTCATCCCCGTACTGCCGAAAACCAAGCTCTACCGCGGTGACGTCATCACCGTGGTCGGCCGCACGCAGGACATCAATGCAACGGCAAAGCATGTCGGATATATCGACCGCCCGACGACGGTGACCGACGTGGCATTCGTGTCGCTGGCGATTACCGTCGGCGCATTTATCGGCGCCATCGTGATCAACGTCGCCGGTATTCCCCTGACGCTTTCCACGGCAGGTGGCGCGCTGATCGCGGGTATTATCTTCGGTTGGTACCGGGCCATTCACCCGACTTTCGGACGCATACCTGAACCGACTCTTTGGTTCATGAACTCGGTTGGCCTCAATGTGTTCATCGCGGTCGTCGGTATTTCCGCGGGCCCTGGCTTTATTGCCGGCCTGCAGAAACTCGGTGTCAGCCTCTTCCTCTGGGGTATTTTCGCCACATCGGTTCCGCTGATTATCGGCATGTACCTGGCCAAGTACGTCTTCCGCTTTCATCCGGCACTCGTGCTTGGAGTCTGTGCCGGCGCGCGCACAACCACTGCTGCGCTCGGCATGATCTGCGAGACGGCAAAAAGCCAAGTGCCAGGCCTTGGATATACCGTGACCTACGCTGTGGGCAACACCCTGCTGACAATCTGGGGGATGGTCGTCATCATGATACTTTCATGAGCGTTTGCGCCGCTCAAGCTGCATTTGGGCGGTGCAGACCGGCTTCAGGGGATTGAAGCGATCAAATCGACCGACTGGTTATCCAAGCCCGGTCTTTGCTGGGGCATCGAGTTGAGGCTCGATGCCCCAGTCGCCATGTAGATACCAATCTTCGCCGAGCAATTCGGCGGGGTGCTGTGTGCGGCTTGAGCCATTGCCACAGCCCATTGCATCGGTCGAACAGAATTTGTCGCACCCCCAGCACACGCGCTCCGGGTGTGCGGGATGCAGGGGAAACTTCTTAGCCATGACAAGCGAGAGAGGCTGTTGTCCGATGGCTTGATAGTAGCCCTGGCGAATCTGGACGTACGACTGATTGCGGGGATAGTTGATCCAACGCAAGCGCGCCTATCCCTCGTCCACAAGAAGCTTTGCCGAAATGCAAAACAGCGCCCGGAGGCGCTGTTTTGACGACAATTCTTTGGGGTGGCTGATGGGACTCGAACCCACGACGACAGGAATCACAATCCGCAACCAAAATCGTTAAGAATCAACGCGTTGCGTGAGTTCGTTGGAATATGGTACCAGCCGCAAACGGCATGCAGTCGTGGTCATTTTCGGGATCTTCCAACGAATTCCGGCCTGATCCCGCTTGACAGAAAATCTCCCCGCTCCCGCAGATTCTGAGAATCTCCCTAGGTGGCTGACAGCAATCTTGGCGGATGGGGAGATTTAGCGGGTCGTGAGCGCAGTGGATCTCGACGCCACAGCCAGGCACGCAGCCTTGACGCGGTTGATGGCCTTGGCGAGCACGGTCCCTACCCGCATCGAGGGAGTCTCCACGAACCGATACCAGTAGTGTGAGGCGACCAGCACTGCGGCGAAGTCGAACAGCAGCTTTCCGTAGATCGCACCAGTCCCGGACGCTGCCGGCATTCGCTGGTTCAGCCACTGGAGCACGATGGAGTGGACGAGGTATAGCGCGAAGGACATCTCGCCCAGCCAGACCGCTCGCTTGGGTACCGCCAGAATTCCGGCACTCTCTGCCAGCGCGGCGCCAAGCACGAGGATTGCGGCGGGCACGCCCAAGTCAACAGGAGAATGGCCACCGTCATACCAACCCATGCGCCAGACCATCAGGCCGACACCGGCCGCCAGGATGGCGGCAGCGATAGCCTTTGGCGTCCTACCGCGCAGCAGCCAGTAGGCAATTGCGGCGGCGATGCCGAGCACAAACTCCAGCATCATCGGGTTGGTTGCCATCCGGTAGTACGGCTCAGTCAGATCCAGCACGCGACCAGGGTTCGCGCTGAGTTCGGCACCCATCCAGTAAGGAACGCCGAACACCAGGCCACCGATCGTCAGTACGACTGCGATCAAGGCAAACCGGCCGAACAACAGCGAGCCGGCGAACAGTGCATAGAACAGCATTTCGTAGTTCAGCGTCCAGCCAAGACCATGCACCGCATAGCCATAAAACGGCGCCGGCTCAAAGTCCAACGGCATGAAAAGCAGGCTCGTCTGCAGGTCATCGTGCACGGTCTTCTGCCCTAGCACGTAGAGAACGACGACGGTAGCAATCCAGTACGGCGGCGCGATCCGGAAGAACCGCTTCGCGCTGAAGGCGAGCGGGCCGTCCTTGGATTTCCCGGAGAGCACGCACACCCAGGCCATGATGAAGCCGCTGATGACGAAGAACAGGTCCACGCCCATGAAGCCGTGGCGCACGAAGTCCATCCATGCCGCCGCAGATTCCGGCGACCAGAGCGGCAGCGGTGCCTTGGTGTGGAAGAGGAAGACGTAGAGCGCGGCAACCGCGCGCAGCGCCTGGATGGATTCGAGTTTGTTGGGACTGGCGTGCATTGTGCGTTTTTCGTTGCTTCTTTCACGCCAGTATACCGCTCAGTCCGGGATGGTCGCGTTGGCTCCGTCGTCAGGATTGATCGAGCGGATGCAGTGATCGCGCTGAAAAAGATCGAGGAATCGGCAAAGGAGACAGGCCCAGCGTTTGCCCTCCCTCATCCCCTTCCCTGCTCGGCTGCTCATCGTCTCGTTGGCGTCGCCACCGGTCAGGACATTGAGGCCTTCGTCCAGCCAGCGCAGCCAATTCATGAGGTAGCGGCCCAGCGCGTTCATTGCTGCACTCCCGTAGCCTGTTGCGCCAGAAGCTCAGTCTTGCGACCGCTGTCCTGGGTCGTGCCGAAGTAGTAGGCCGCCGCTGCCTTGGCCTCTGCTGCCAGATAGCCGCTGATATTGCCGATGATCACCCAGCCTTGCGGCGGGATCTTGGCGGCGACATCCGGCCATCCCATGAGGGCCACCAGCTGCGCCGTGGCGACGCCGAAGAATCCACCGATGATCATGTAGGCCAGGTGGGCCGGCGTGCGATCCTTGACGGCAATCTCACGCTTGCGGGCACCGTCTCGGTCATCCACTTCCATCTGCGCGAGCTTGTCGAGATGGTCATAGCCGATCTGAGTCATCAACTCCTGATGCTTCAGATCGGCCTGCTTCAGCGCGATGAGCTGATCCGGCGTCGCTCCGGCGAGTGCAGCAGTGACATTCTCGGGCGTCGCGTTGTCGCCCGTCAGCCCGAACAGATCGCAGATGGCCTTGACCGCTACGCCAGCCACAGGTGTGCCGAGCGTTCCGGCGAGCCACGGTGCGATAGTGCCGATGGCACTTTTGACTTTTGACCAGTCCATCATCCTTCTCCCGTTTCCATAATCTTGGCCAGGCGCTCGGCCCGGTCACCTACCTGCGACGCCCACAGACTCGTCCTCATCCCCTGCGCCGCCGCGGCGTAGTTGGCGAAGTGCATGGCCTGCAGGGTATTCACGAAGCCCGCCAGCTTTCCCCACCCCATGTTGAAGCACATGTTGCAGATGACGCGCTGCCTGGGTTCCTCCATGGCCCGCCACCAGTTGGCGTACTGATCCAATGCGCCAACGGCAGCGGCGATATCGCGATCCTCAAGGCCATCGATCTGCGCGTCATTCAGAGGTTCATCCGCGAGCGTGTATGGATAGTGCGGATCGGCGTCGATGTTGTGGCCCCGGCCGATGGTCCAGAATCCGCGCGAATCCCTGTATCGACGGCGCCTAGTCCCTTCATCCACAGCGAGCTGCGCCTTCAGCTTGTCGTAGTTCATTCGTCGCGCCTCCGCAGGTACTTTGCCCAGCCCCAGAACAACTGCGAGAGGATGTAGATGATCGTCAGCAACGAGACGAACCAGGCCAGCTCGTGGTTTGTGATCCACAGCCAAACGTCACCCAGCACTGCTGGAGAAGTCTGGGCTGCGGCGGTGACGACTTCTTTTTTCATTAATGACCCCGTTTTTGTTTTATCGAACACGGCGCGCTCGGATGAATCCGTTCGCTGTCAGGGTGCTGACGCCGAATGTCACCGACCCAACCAAATAGACGGTGGTGGTGCTGGCAACGCTGACCCGTACTACCTGGGTGCCGTGGACCTGCGCAGAGCCGGTCGCGAAGGTGAGAACCAGCAGGTTGTATGCGCCGGTGTTGTTCGCCGGAAGCGTTGCCGCAACGGTGCTGATGCCTGTGGCGATAGACGAAACCGTTGTGCTTGCAGCCGGCGAGTACGTGATTGCCCCGGAAACGTCCCAGTCACCAGCGGTCAGCGACAAACTTGTGACGGTGGCGGGGGTGCCAGATGTCATGCTGATGCTGGTTGCCGAGTTCGTGGCGTACTCGCCCACGCTGCCAGCGTTCGCGTTGTCGTTCGTGGTGGTGCCGACGATGCCGGCGGTGGAGGACGGCGTGATCGCGCCGGTAACAGTCAATGATGTCAAGGTGGTCAGGCCGCTGGCTCGATTCACTGTGACCGGGTTACTGATGAATGAGCCCGCATCGCTGAAGCGAGACAGTATCAGGTTGCTGCCTGCGTTCGACCCACTTTCGGTGGCTCCATCGTTCTGCAAAAACCACCGCGGTGATCCGCTGTTGGTCCAGTTGATCGAGCGCTGTGTTGCCGCTGAGGTGTAGTTCAGCGACACATTGCCGTTCACGGTGCCAGACGTTGCCGTGATACCAGCAAAGGCTGCTGTGCCAGAGAAGGTCGGCGAGGCCGCGAATACTGCGGCGCCGGTGCCAGTCTCATCCGACAAGATGCCGGCCAGCTGTGCCGAGGTGGTAGCTGCGAACTGGGATAGGTTGCCGGATGTCGCAGCAGCACCAAGGTTCGTGCGCGCATTCGCCGCAGTGGTGGCGCCCGTGCCGCCATTGGCGACAGCAAGCGTGCCGGTGACGCTCGACAGCGTGACGCCACCCCACACCGGCGGCGTGCTTGGTCCGGTGGAAAGGATCGCCTGGCCGATCGTCGACCCGGCCGGATTCAGCAATTGGATCGGGGAGAGCGTTGTGGCCGCCGCGGTGAATGACAGCAGAGCGGCGAGCACTCCGCATAGGATTCGCTTCATGGTTTAGCTCCAGTTGGTGGTGACCTTGTTGTTGTTCACGTCGGTGACGTTGGTAACGCCGCCCCCAATCGTCACGAACCCAGCGCCAACAGTGCCGGTCTGGATCAGCACGTTGTTGCTGGAGATCACGCCGGCCAGGATGTTTGCTGCCGTGACCGGATTGATCCAGATGATCGATTCGGAAGTGTTGGTCTTTGCCGTATTGCCGGTGACGTTGAACGTCTGCACGTCCTTGATCTCGATGCGGCGCGTGGTGTGGTTGCCGTTGACTATCGCACTGCGGGCGAACGTGACCGTCGTGATTCCGACCACGTAGGCGTTGTTGGCGATGCAGAACGATCCGATCGTCGGATTGCCGGAACTCAAGTTGATCGAGCCGGCGATTGCCTTATTGCCGGATACCGATACCTGGCCAGTGCAAGTGCTGATCGACACGTTGCCGTTGATCGTCTCGTTGTCATCGACCGTGATCGTGCCGGCCACAGTTGTCGTGCAAGAGAAGTTATTGATGTTGCTGTCGCGCAGGCTGACGATTGCAACGGCACCGGTAATGCCATGGTTGCCGGAGGTCGATATGGTGACATCGCCAGAGGTCTGGATATTCGTCAGCTCAAGCACATTAGGCTGATC
The DNA here is from genome assembly GCF_002335265.1 of Cupriavidus sp. UBA2010. NCBI lineage: Bacteria > Pseudomonadati > Pseudomonadota > Betaproteobacteria > Burkholderiales > Burkholderiaceae > Cupriavidus > Cupriavidus sp. UBA2010. The sequence goes on along the minus strand of NZ_DDCI01000012.1, from coordinate 189,319 downwards.
GAAATTGCAGACGCCGGAGGCCACGTACACCTGTGACATGCGGATACGCGCGTCGATGACCGAGTTTGGTGACAGTGCGAAGTTGATGGCATTGGCGACGTACAAGCCATCGATGTGCACGTTGGTGATGTTGATGACCTGACCTGCCGACGAGCCAAACAACGAGCCGCGGAAGGCACGGTTGGCGACCGCCGTGCTGACGTTCCCCTTCACGATGATGTTGGTGAGGTCGACCTGCTGGTTGTCGAGAACGAACAGTTGCAGCGCGCACGAGTCCTGCGCATAGTCTCGCGGGTCGCGCGCCCGGATGTCTACAACTGCGTTCGTCAAAGTGAATCGGCCGCAGGCTTCATCCCATATGGCGCCGGACGGGTTGTTGCTGACAGCGTTGGCGGCCGTACACAACACATAGATGTTGCTGCCATTGAAGGTGGTATTGCGATCAGACGTGATCGCCGTGGCCCCGTAGTTCCACACCACGGCATTGGAGATGCTGTAATCCCCGAAGCTCACCAGGAAGTTGAAGGAGCCTTGCGGGAAGGCGGTGGAGGTGGCGAAATTGGTCGATACGCCGCCCACAAGGAACGTCGTCGGCAGCAGGCCCACATTCTCGGCGTAGACGTTATTGACCTGCGTACGCCCGGCGACGGTCGTGCCATTGTCCGGAGAGTGGTAGACCGTGAAGGTGCAGTTCGCGATGTTGCGATAGATGCAGTTCGAGATCTGCACCGTGCCATAGGTGCCGATGTTGATGCACGCCACGGCGAACATGTTCACGAAATGGACCGCATCGATGTTAGCCTGCGCTGCAGCGCCGGCGCCGTAGCTGTTCACATTAATGAACGGCTGATATGCGGGTTCTATGCTGCCGTAACCGTTTGCACTGGCAAAGGTAACCCAAGCCTCATTCCCAGTCTTGTAGGTGCCGCGCCCCCCGTCCACGTAGATGGACCGAAGCTCGACCGTGCCGCAGTTGATCGCGACTTGCGCCTGGGCGGTGTAGTCAGGGCCCAGAGCGAAGCGGCAGTTACGCAGCTTGAAGGCGCTGGCCGTGACCGTGATGTTCGAGAGCACGAGGTAGGCCGCATTGCCGCCATCGACCCAGAGGCCAGCGGCAGCCGCTGCGGTGAAGCACGCCTGTAGCGCCGCCGAGTCATCGGTGCCGGTCGTGCCGTTCCAGTTGCCGCGCGCGCCGAATTGCTTTGGCGCGAGGAAGCCCTGCGTGATGAGTTTCCAGCGCGCGCCGTCTCCCGCGACGATGATCGTGCCGCCATTGTCGGTGCTGGTGGTATCGGTCGGGTCGTACCAGTAGGCGCCGCCACCGCCGTCGCCCGCGCCGTAGTAGCCGGTTGCGAATGCGCGATTGTGGGAGCCGGAACTCAGGGCGCGCAGGGCGGCGATGCTATCAACAACCCGGTTCAGAATCCCACCCCAGTTGATCTGGGCATCCCCGACCGAGCCGGAGGACGGGAGGTTGGCGGAAAGCGTCGTGCCGCCGACCACATAGACCTTGTTGACCCCAACCGGAATCGGCACATTGAAAATGATCTGCGCGCCATTCAGGGTGTATTGGTCCGTCCCCTGGTAGGTGCCATCGAAGTGCACTTGCACATTGGCGGCCGTGCCGTAGGACTGCGATAGCGTCAGCGTCGTCGTGGTGCCTGGCGTGAAGTTCGTGCCGGCAACGAACGGCCCTTCGCTAATCAGGTTGCCGGCCCCCACGCTCGCGGTGACCGGATAGATGATGGCGTTGCCATTGGCATCGAAGCCGACCAGGCCAAGCGCGCGGCCCTTCGTGCCCGGCAGGACGAGGCTCGGCACCGTGGCACTGAATGGCACGCTCAGCGAGAGCTGCGCCATCTGCGCCAGTTGCTGCACCTCCATCGTCAGATAATCGAGCGCATTCTCCACCACGTTCGGATAGAAGCCGGACTGGTTGACGATGTCGGTCAGTTGCTTATACGGGACGATGCGCTGAATCGTCAGGATGGTGCCGGTCGCAATCGGGCTGCCAGAGAGCGGATAGGTCACGCTCCCGCCGTTGGCCGTGCCGACGCCGGTCACCGAGTAGGAGGCGGGGGAGAGCAGTGTCTGCGCGCCGGTCGCGTCTGTGTAGTAGACCAGCAAATGGGACGCGAGCTGGACCGGGAAACTGAAGTTAAAGCTGGTCGTGATCCCATTCCCTTGGGCGACCACTTCATTGGATGTCGTCGAAATCGTCAAGGCAGCCACCTATATGGTTGCCTTGCGGTTGCGCGGTGGGCTGTGTGAAGGTGTAGCCGGCTAGCGCAAGTGCTGGTTTATCAAAAAATCAATCGCTGTTCTGTCCCATCGCATAGCCTCGGAAGGCTTCGACGACGTTGTGAGGCTTGGTTTTCCCTTCATGCACATCCGCTGCGTATTGTAGCGTCGTGCCCACTTGTCCGAGGCCGGGAATTGCAAGGCCCAGCGCGTTACCTAGATCCTTGATCGGGGCCTTGACCTCGTCGCCCTTGGCGACTTTGTAGAGGTCAGCGAACGGCTTGCCGATCGCGCCCAGCACGCTCATGTACGAGGGCACGCCGGCCGAGCTGTGACCCTCGAGCGCAGACCATGCTTCACGCAGCATCGGCACCATGGCCGCATATTCGCCTGTGATCGACCCGGCTACCCAGTGCGCCCAGGATTCTTCCTTGTCCGGCTTGTGCACCATGCCGGTCCAGAGCGCCGGCACGATCATGGCCATCATGTAGCGGGCCAGCACCTCCGGCTTGCTGAATCCGGCCGTGCGGAACTTGTCGACGATGTCCATGTGCTGGCCGAGCGAGTTGTTCATGAAGCCGTAGAGCGTCGTGAACATCTTCACGGCCTCGTTCTTGTCCTGCAGGATCATCGACCGCGCGGACTCGATGTTGCTGCTGTGGGCCTCGCGTACGATCTGGCTGGCATAGCGCACGGCATCTTCCTCACTCATGGGCTTGCCAGTGCCTCCACGGTTCTTGGGGACGCCCTCGGTGATCGCGCGGTCGTAGGCCGCCCAGGCGGTCGGCACGGCTGTCATCATGTCCGAGTAGGCGACCGCGGCGTGGCCGAAGCGCTCGGCCTTGGCGTGCAGGCTCTCGGGCTGGAACAGGGAAGACGATGTCTGACGGAAATCCCGGTCCTGCTGCATCAGGCGCGCGCGGATCTCGGGGAACTTCTCAATGGCGCCCTGTATCTGGCCGGCATTGTCCGTCGCCATCTTGGCCACCCGCGCGGCGAAGTACTTCTCCCCGCCGCCGCTGAAGTAGCCCAGCGACTTCAGGCCAGCCGCGCCGCCGTGCTTGAGCACCGTGGAGACACGCAGCGCGATGCCGTTGGCCACCACCATGCGCCGGGTGGCATTCATAATCTGGCCCAGCCGGCTCATCTGCGCATCGGAGTTCTGGCCGTTGGCCAGATCGCCCACCCATTGCTGCATCGACTTGTACTGCTCCGGGCCGTAGGACAGCAGGAACTGGCGACGGAAGTCCTGATCGCTCAGGATCTTGTGCACGTCGAGCAGCGCCTCGCGGTAGGCCAGGTCGTGGATGGTGTCGTGCAGTCGCTTCTCGATCGAGTGGAAGTCCAGATCCAGCCGGTCGACATAGCCCGTGCGCGCGTTCAGCGATCCGTTCGTCGTGGTGTCGGCGCGGAAGTAGCCGCGGCCAAACAGCCCTTCGCTCGGGTTGATGGCCGATGCGTCCGCCTTCTTCACCGCCAGCTTGGAGCGCAGAGGATCGTAGTCGATCGGCGCATAGCCGCCCTTCATGTCGACACCACCGGCAGTCCTGAAGGCGCGTGGCTCGATGTGGTCGGGCGAGACGTTGCCCAGCCGCTTGTTCATTTCGACCATCTGCGGCCAGTGCTTCTCGAAGGCATCCCAGGTGGCCTGCGTCGCCTGCCAGTCCTTGGCGGTCATGTGCTCGTTGAGGAAGGCCCAGACGTCCCTGGGTTCCCAGCCCATGCCCTTGGTCAGTTTCTCGAAGTTCGATTCGTTGCCGACATGGCGCGCAATCCCCAGCATATCGCCGCGGGTCAGACGCCGGTAGACCGGCTGGCCCTGTTCATGCGTCAGGTCGGCGTCCAGCAGGCGACTGTTCGGCACGACATCCAGCAGCCCCTTCTGCCAGTCGACGCCCAGCTTGTCGGCCGCCGCGCGGAACTCCATCGACAGGCTCTTGAGCATATCGACCTTCCGGTAGTTGGCATCGAACACGCGCTCGAAGATGGCCTTGGTGAATGGCCCCATGACCTCGTGCATGTCGAACTGGTTGGCCTTGAACTGCTGGCCCTTGAACTCGGCGGCCGACGCACGCAGGAAGGACGCCATCCGGTCCAGCGCCACCTTGAAGAATGGATCGACGCCGGCGCGCGGCTTGTCGACCAGTTCCGCCGTGGTGAACTTCTCGCCACGTGCCTTCATCTTGCCGACCAGGCCGGTGACGACCTCGGCCAGATCCATCTTCTTGCCCTCGACCGTCACGGACTTTCGTTCCTTGGCGATCTGCTCTAGGCTGCGGATCGTGTCATTGAAGCCGCGCAACTGCTCGACCGTCATGTCCTTGTAATGCATACGGACCGACGGGTTCAGCATGTCGGGATGCTGGACCGGCGCGTAGCCGAAGGCTTTCTGGGTATCCACCCAGGTCTGCAGTTGCACCTGCTCCTTGGTCGGGCCGGCTGGCGGCGCCTGGCGGAAGTCGAACCGCTCGCGCAGCGCGTCGATCTGATCGAGGATGTCCGGATCCATCTTCGCCCGGATGCTGTCGCGGTCGTAGCGCTTCTGAGCGTCCACGATCTTCTTGATCTGCGTCTGCGCGTCGCGCGCAACCTTGGCCAGCCTGTTGGACAGCAGCGCCTGGCGCTGGGCCTGCAGGGCAGCGGCCGGGTCTTTCGGCGCCTGCGCGATAGCTTCCTTGTTAGCCTTGGCCTCGGCTACCTCGTACTGGCGCGGATTGACGTCGCGCACGCGCTTGGCGGCGATGGTCGTCTCGGCAGCTTCCGTAGCGGCGCGCGCCAGTTCCCGGGCCGGGATGGGGGACTTGGCCAGGATCTTCAGGCCGGTGGCCATGAACCGCGCGCGTGCCTCGTTGTGCACCGCTTCGTTCGCCGCGGCATCGATGGCAGCCGGGTCGACCAGTTCGCCGTGGCGCTGCAGCATGCGCTCGTCGGTCAGGCGCGCGATCTTGTCGGCCGGCTTCTCACCGTCGATCAGGTTGCGCACCAGCTCGTCGCCGCTGCCGATGCCGAACATCTCAGCCACCATGTCGGGATGCATGCCGCTCTTGCTAGTCATACCGCGCAAGCGATCCAGATCCGGGCGATTGAGCATGCTCTCCGGGTACATCACCTTCACGTCTTCGGTATTCAGCTTGGCATCGCCGGAGCCGAGCGGGCGCAAGTCTGGGCCCTCCTTCCCGTTTTCGTCCAGAATCTTCCCGGACTTCAGGAATTCGCGGGCGCGCTCGGTCGGCTCGTTGCTGACCTCCTTGGTCACCTCGTCGCGGATCGTTTTGCGCGCATCGTTGGCCTCGCGCTGGATGGCCTTGAGCGCCTTGGACTTGGCATTGCTCGCCCACTTCATATCTCGCAGGCTGCGGGTCTGCATGTCGCTGACGGCATCGGCTGTGGCCTGCTGCCCGAGCGCGGCATAGTCCGAGAGCTGCTGCTCGGTCGCGCCGCTCTTAGACAGGTCAAGCGGGAAGTAGCCGCGCTGCTGCTCGGTCTGGCGGATCGCGTCGTCGCTGGCCAGCAGCCGGTCGAAGACGCCGCGCACCTCCGGGGTGAGTTCCGCGTTCAGGCCGGAAATGCTGCGGTACACGTTCACCAGCCAGGAGCGGAAGCGGGAGAACAGTGACTGCAGCGCGGCGTTCGGCGCCTTCCCCTCCATCAGGTACGTTTCGAAGCCGCGGGCGAACTTCTCGTGCATATCGCGCTGCTGCTCGAGCGTGCGGCCCTGCCAATCTGCCAGATCCTTACCGCCCATCCACTTGATGGCGGTTTCCATGTCCTGCCGGATCTGCGGTGGCGCGTCTGGACGGGCGGACAGGTCGCCCAGCGTCGACAGGAAGAAGTGCCCGGACTCATGCAGGAAGGTACTCAGGTCGGCATGCTGCAGGAGCGCGACCGTGTTTGTGTCCGGATTGAACGCGCCCCGGTCGCCGGCCTTCTCCAGTCCGCCGCCGACGTCCTCGCCGACGATGCGTAGCGGCGCCTTCTCAAACAGCTCGCCAGGCTTCATCCCGACGCGCTCGGCCATGGTGCGGTAGAACTCGGTTACGGGCGCGATACTTGCGCGAGCGACGTCATCCGGGAAGTGGCCCGTGGCCTGCATCTGCTCGAAGAGCTTGTCGCCGATGGCCTTCACCTCAGCGTCACCGGCCGCTTCCTGCTGGTGCTGATCGGCGATCTCCTGGGCCCGGGTGACCATATCTTCCTTGGCACCCTCGAAGAACTTTTGCCCATCGGCATAGGTCATGCCGCCCTCTTCCACCTTCAGGTTCGGCAGAATGGCCTTGTCGACGTCGGTGCCGGCGATGTGAGTGGCGTAGTCCTCGATCGGAATCTGCACGTCACCGCCTGTGCGCTGCGCCTCGTTCATGCGCTCGGGCAGACCGGGCATATTGTTCGGGTCGATCGCTGACTGGTGCAGGGCCTCTGCCAGCACGTTGCCGTCGACATAGACATCGGTCAACGCGCCGTCCTCGCCGGCCTGCTTGACGTACTCATGGAAGGCGTCCGGGTCGTGCTCACGTAGCTTGGATCCGGCCGCCAGCTCGCTCAACTTGGCGATCGCATTGCCGCCACGCTCGGCCGTTTCCGCCTGCAGGCTATCGGCATAGGCTTGGCGCACGCCGTCGTTCAACGCGCGCGGACCCATCACGCCGGACATCACCGCGCCGCCCAGGCCCGACAGGATCAACTGTTCATGATCGAAGCTCTGCTGCTGCGGCATAACCAGATTCATCGCCTGGCGCGACACCTCACCCGTGACCGCACCGGAGACGGCGCCAGTCACCAGCCGCGTGCCCAATCCCCCCGGCGCCCCCAGCGGCACGATTCCGCCCAAGGTGGTGGTGGCATAGGCCATCTGGCTCGCGCGCACGGCCTGCCCGAGGTCGCCGGTCTGGTCGTACACGTCCTTTCCTGTGTTGACTGCGGCGGTCAGCGAGGGGAATACCATCGCGCGGGAGCCGTGCGCCACCGCTTCGGCGATCCCTTCCACCGCCGTCTTTGTGGCCTGCGCGGCGGCCGGTGCTTCCCCAGCGCCACCGGTTAGCACGATCTGCGCCAGCGTGCCGAGCATGCTGCCAACCGTATCGGCAGCCTTCACCCCGAACGATGCTTCCTGCGGCGGTGTGAGGAATGGCTGCGCCTGCTCACGCGGCTTCACCATGTTCTCGTACCACCAGTCGGCCGCATGCGATCCGGCGACCAGATCGACACCCTTGGCGATGGGGCTTAGCGCCCGGTTGACCGCCAGCGCGGCCGAGTTCATGGAGCTGCCGAGTCCGCGGAACGCGCCGAACGCCATATCACCGGTGCCGCTCACGATCTTGCCGATCGTCGACATGCTGCTGAAGTCGTCCTGCGCCACCCGAGCGCTGTCCGGATTGCCCGCTACCCACTGGGCGAACTTCGGATCGTCGGCCAGGACCTGGGCATTGTCCTGCGCCTTGGCTTGCGCCTCGTAGCGCGGCAGGTCCGTTTCGACGGCAGCCTGGGGAACGCTAATCTGGCGCCCGATCCGGGCAGCCTTACCGGCCGCGTCAGCGCTGGCCGGGCTATTGGAAACGGCCACCGCCTGCGCGCGCTGCGTCGTGTCCCGCATGTATTGCGACTTCTGGCCCTGCAGAAAGCCCTCGAACGAGTCGGTCGCGGGCGCGGACTCTGGTGCCAAAGTTGGCACTTTCGGCGGCTGGCTGGCGTCCGGCGTGGCGTTCTGCTGCAGGAAGGATTCGAAATCGTCGGCCATCACTTGCCCTTGCGTTGGGACAGTTTGTAGGCGGTGTACCACTTGCCTAGTTCGTCATCGGTCGGCGCGCGGCCCATAACGCGCTGGTAGGCAGCCGCCAGTTGTGGCCTCTGCTCATCGGGAATCTTCGCCGTGAATTTCGTCGGATCAGTCGATTCGAAGGCCGAAATCTTGTCGTTGAACGTGTACCAGTGGCCGGAATCCTGCGTGCCTTCGGCCAGCAGCGAGCCCGCGATCTTGCGCGTGGTCGAAGTGTCCGGGTACTTCTGGTTGGCGTCGTGGTAGGCGTCGAGCGCCTCCTGAAACTTCCCATAGAACTGCTCGGTACGCTTCAGGTTCGTCTCGTCGGTCTTCTTGACCACCGATCCCAGGCCCAGCGGGCGCAGCATGTCATCTACGTTGCTCTTGGCGCGCGACCAGTTCAGGTCCTTGTTCTGCTGGCTCACGTCGCGCTTGGCCGCGCTGGTCTGCTGGTTGATCAGCTGCATCAATTGCGGCTCGGGGATCTTGCCGAAGTACTGCGACAGATCCGCCTTCATGAACGTCTCTGGGTCGTTCGCCGCTTGGCCGCGCAGCCGGTAGTAGGTATCAAGCGAGTCCTGCGTCATCTTCAGCGTGCCCGGATTCGTTAGGCGCTCGGTGACAGCCGCCTGTCCGGCCGGCGACAGCTGGCTGTACTGAGCATAGGCCACCGGGTTCGCGACCAGATCGGCAAAGGACGTGATCGGCTTTGCGCCAGACACCGGATCGCCAGAGAGCGACTTGGCCAGTTCGCCGCTGGCGGCCTGCTGCCGTGCCTGCTGCTGGGCGATGACCGCATTGGTATTGCCGGCCACAGTCGCCGCGGCCACGTCCCCGGCACGCTTGGCCGCCAGAGGGTTGCCAGTCAGTTGCAGCACGTGGGCCTGGGCCTGCTGCCGTGCCTGCTCGGCTGTCGCCTCCTGATTGGCCTTCATCGTCGCCGGGTCTTGCGCGAGCCCGACCGGCTGCGGAGCGATAGCGGCGGCGTTTGGCACGCCTGCGGCATTGCCCACCGGGAGCGTTCCGCTGACCGCGCCGGCCGCGGCGCCAACCGGTTGCTGGTTCACAGCCTTGCGCCAGCCTGGCGACTCGACGTCGAACATGGCGTTCAGCACCTTGGTGCGCACGGCCGGGTCCTTCAGATCGATCCTGGCATCCGGCGCCACGCCCACGGCCTTGGCCACGGTGGCGGCGTACTTCTGCGGGTCATTATTGTCGGACGCCGGCGCCCAGCGATTGATGACACCCTGGATCGTGTCGATACCGTGCTTGGTCCCGTACGCCTGCAGGTTGGCATCGGCCGCCTGCATCCCTTCCTGCGGCGTGGAGAACTGGCGGAACTGGCCGGTCTTGGCGTCCTTCAGGTTGCCGAAGTTGTTGTTGCGCACGCCCAGCGACCCGCTCCCCGGCGTCGCGGTCGGGCTGGTGGCTGCGTTGCCATACTGCACGCCGATCTGGTCGGCCGCCTGGCTCGACAGTTCCGACTGGATGGCCGGCAAGTCGCGCGCCAGGATCTGGCCCCGCACGTCCGTATGCCGGCTGTTGCCGGCGCCATCCGTCCAATTCTCGCCATCCTTGAGCAGCGATAGCGCGGTCGATGCCTGTCCCGCCGCGGCGATGCCCTTCAGTCGGTCGATCCACGAGGCGCTTACGTCCTTCTGGATCTGCGCATTGACGTACTCGACCGGCTGGCCGCTGTAGATGCCGTGCGTGGTGCGCTCGGAAATGATCGAGGCGAGCGCGCCATTGAACGCGTTCGGGTCGTTCCAGTGCTGGGCGGCCGTCTGCTGGTAGGTCGAGACCAGCCCGGATGACGTCTGGTCCTCGTAGACCTTCTGCTGCTGGGTGGCGTGCCGCGCCGCGCCGTCGGCGTTGAAGGCGATGGTCTTGCGCGCGATGCTGTCGAACATGCGCTGCTGCATCGGATTGGTGAGCTGCTCGCGCTGCTGCTCGCGGATGTCCTCAAGTTGCTTCTGGTATTCGGGCAGCGCGTCGACAGCGGCCTTGCCCTGCAGGCTCATGTACTTCTGCGTGGCATCGGTGATCGCTGGGAACGTAACCTTGTAGTACTGGTCGTTGACGTCCGTTTCGTTCTTGATGGCCTGCTGAGCCTCGGCAATCTGGGCTGCATCGTTGCCGACCTTCTGCAGGCTCTGGCCGGCTTGTTGTGCGGCCTGTCCGATCTGCGCGCCGAAGGCGTCAGGCGAGGCGCTGATTTGTTGCGGCGCGAGCGCGCCGGTGCTGAAGATGCTCTGCGACGTTTCGAGTTTCGGCAGGACTGGCATGATCAGGTCAAGGCCCCACTGGTCCTGAAGCTGTTGTAATCCCGCCCGAATTGGCCGGCCCCACTCAGTAGCGACGAGAAGCCGCCGATATAGCCAGCAGTCGCTGCGTTGTTCCCCTGCATGGTGTCAAGCTGGGACTGTGCCGAATAATTCGCGCCCTGGTTCCGATAGTTCCACGCAGCGCGCGCGGCATTGCTGACGATCGTCGCGCCATTGAGTTGGTCAACCTGCGCCATACCCTGCTGATTGCGCAATGCGCTGCCGTTGTCCAGCTCGACGCCACCGGCCCCCATGACCGCCCGGATCATCCCATGATGCTGGGCGGCCTGTTCCTGTTGCGCCTGGAGTTGCTGGTTCCCTTTCTCGATCTCGGCGTTCGCGTTCATCCCCGCGATCGTGGCGTTGTTCTGGGCCACCTGCGCCTGATAAGCGGACGCGGCCTTAGCCGCCTGTCCCTGCTGAATGGCGCCATATGCCGATACGCCAGCGCCTACCGCCGTGACAGCCAGTGCTACGGGTACAAGTGCTGCTGCGCCCATGTCAGGCTCCTATCTCGAATTGACGGAACAGCGCTCGCGAGACGCCCCATTCTTCCGGGTCACCCAACTTCGCGCCCAGCCATTCCAACCAGCGCACCGACTCCACGTATCTTGCGTCTACCCGGCCGATCAGGCGCGGGTGATGCTCAAGCAGTTCCGGTAACAGCTTCTTGCAAGCCCGTGCGAACTGGTGGCTGTGGCGTTCAACCAGTGGCGTAGTCAGGAACCATGGATAGCTGAAATCACTCAACGCGGCCTGTGACGCGATGCCGAACATGCATGCCACCTCACCATGGACCACCCATGCCCACGCCACGGAAGATCGCTTGACCTCCATCAGCAGCACGTCAAGCGGCGTCATGCCATAAGCGTCTTTAACCTCGCGCACCTCCGCCTCGCGCATGTTCGGCGCCATCTGGTACGCGTGCGCCGCGGTGGCAGCTACGATCTTGCCGATCATCGCGTGTCTCCAATAACCACTTCCGGAATCAGGGCCAGGATCGTGGACGGTAACGGATCGTCCTGCTGGACGCATATCTGGCCCGGGACGTTGTAATTGGCCGGGAGCGGAACGCGCTTGTCGCCGGTGTAAAGCATGATCGGCTGTCCCATGGGCTCGTTCGTGCATTCCTTGATCTCGACCAGGCTGTCGAACGTCGGCCCAGCCTTCAGGCCACGCGTGTCCTGCATACGCACGGTGACAGCCGGGATGGTCTTGCGTTTTGACTGGATTGTTCCGTCCTGCGACTGGACATCGAGGTAAAGGCTTTGCAACTGGCAGGTGAACGGCAGCCCCACCGTGATCGCGCTATATGCCCGGTCCAGCGTGACTGAACCATTCACCACTGTCTGCTGCGGCGCTACGTTGCCGTCCGCCAGGATCGAGACGACTTGCCCATTCAGATGATCAAGGCCACTGATCGAAGTGACAGGAGTCGTCACTGACCACGTGCCCGCTACAGCCGGCCATGTGCTCGCCAACTCGCTCGTGATGTTCACGATGATCTGCGATGGCGCCGGAATAGAGAGAACCGCGCCCACGCCGCCATTGACCCGGACGATATCTCCCACCTGCGTAGAGCCGAATACGGCAGCGTTCGCGTTCATCGTGACGGGACTTGCGAGGATCGCCTGAAGCGCTGCGCCGGATCCTGCGCCAGTCGGGTCGAATGCCGTCAACGTGGGATTGGTCCAATTCGTCCCCTGCTGCGATGGCGTGACTGCGGTGATGACGCCTCCGACGATGGTTGGGACCAGCACGGCCCCTGACCCGGTATCGTCCACCACATTGATGACTGTGCTGGCACTGTAGTTCTGCCCCCCGTCGATCACGTGCACGCCGTAGATCACAGGAACGGCGCTGGGCGCAACAGGCGTCAGCGTGGCGTTCGGCTTGTTGAGCGGATACTGCAGGCCGGCGTCGACGCACCAGGCGCGGCTAGGGTCGGCAGGCAGACCGATAGTCGGGTCACCCCCCATCTGCCGGCTGGCGAAGCGCTCGATGTACTGCAGGTACTGGCCATTCACGAGCCGCTCGACGATGACATAGACGGCGTTCTCCTGCCCCTCGCTCACAGAGCAGATGCTCTTGTACAGGCCATCCGTGTCGTGGTGCGACCATGCGTAGACATCCTGCTCCTTGAGGTACGCCAGCGATAGCAGGACGCCATCGTCGCGCACGCACCAGACGAGCTTGAACGGTTCTTCTGAATAGCACCATTCGGTAATCTGATGACCGTAGAACAGATGGTTGGCGAGAAGCGAAATGTCGGTGCCAGTGAAGACATTGACATAGAAGTTGTACGACAGGTCGCGCACGATCGAGCCCTTCGACTGCACATACAGGATGTCGTAGTTGATGATGAGCGGCGGCACGTCGCTGCAGCCGTTATAAGCTTGCGGGACCGCCTGGATCTGCTGTGGGGTGATTGCAGTTCCCGTGCTCCCCGCGTCAATCTTCCAGGCGCCGCTGGAGGTGAGCGCGATCAGGCTCTGCATCGGCACCAGATGCTTGATGGCATTCACCTGCTGGCTGGCGATCGTGATCTCGATGTTGTCGTTGTCCTTCGACGGGATCGAGTAATCCATGTTGAAGAAGTCGCCCGACTTCGAGAAGTCGATCTGCTCGGGCGCATTGGCCATGCCTCCGAATGCCTGGCGCTGCTGGTAATAGGTCACGCAGCCCGGATTACCTGCCGAGGTGAACGGGTTGTAAGCCTGCGGCGGGCAGCGCGTGAAGTCAGGCAGGATGTTGTCGTCGATGAACGAGTTCGTCCCGGCCGGCGTCGTCGAGCCAATGTACCCAAGCAGCGCGCCCTGCGGCACGTTCGATCCGAGGTTCTCCTGCGTGCGGTAGATGTTGTACAGCGTCGCACCCGTCACAGAGTTCCACGTGACCTTGTTCTGTGCGCCCACGTTCTGCCCCAGCGCGAGGCTAGTGCTGTAAGCCGTAGTCGACGGCAGGCTCTCGACGCCCTTGACGATGGCAGTCACCACATAGCCATACTGCGTGTTCGGATAGGCCGTCCCAGTACCGTTGTTCTGGAACGCCACGGCCGCACCCGTGGGCGCAGCGGATGACGGCTGGAAGGTGACCGCGGCGAGTTGCCAGTTGGCGTTACCGAGACGCTTCAGTGTGTATGGCGAATAGCTCGGGTGCGTCAGCGTCATGGTGTCGGCCGACTGCGTGAACTTGAGCAATGCCAGGTCCGTTGCTGCATATGGCGTGCTGATCGTGTAGACGCGCGCGGCGCTCCCACCGGAAAGGTAGCCACCGTATGCGACCGTATTGATCGGCGCACCGTACATGTCCGTCAGGGTGTAGGTGTTCGTCGTTGCGTTGGTGATGATGGCGTAACGCTGGTTCAGCTGCGTCATGCCAACGATGCCAGACAGGAACACCAGATCCCCGTTGCTGTAGCCGTGCGCGTTGTCCGTGACGACGCCGGGGCTCGCCTGTGTGATCCCGCTGATGGCCGTGATCGGTTCCAGCACATAGCCGCCATTCGTCACGAAGCGCAACGACTGATTGCCGAACACCAGCGCGTAGGTCTGCTGGGTGTTGAACTGGAACGGGATCAGCCGGTTCGGCGTGGTGCTGTCCTTAACCTGGCCGACGAACTGCGTGCCGGTGCGGGAGGAAGCGCCGCCGCGATAGTCGACGAAGTAGTTGCGCAGACGCGCCGCGCCGACGTGGTACTTCGCCAGGTCGACGCGACCATACATCGACGGCGCCAGCTCGCCAGCGCCAAACGAGGGAAGGATTACTGGCTGGGCCATGTCAGGTGATCAGGGTCAGGTTCTGCGGTCCGTAGGAATACAGGCCGCCATCTGGCCACGCCCAGTCCGACGCGTAGCCGCGCACGCGCATCCAGTCTGGGATGCTGTCGATCACGGTGATGCCCTCGTTGCCGTTGATGGCCCGCGCGTCCATGACGTACTTGATCGCCATGTCGAACGCCATTTTCATCATGGCCTTGTCGCCGGTCAGCGCGATGCACACCCGGGCGCCGAGGTAAGCGGACAGGGCTTGCACAAACAACTCGTCCCACATCGCCGTATTGGTGTTGCGGAACGTGTATATGCCAACCGCCTGCGGCTGGTTGGTCAGGATGACGCTGGTCGGATTGCCGTTGACGTCGTTGTCGGTGCCAAGAATGAAGCGCACCGGTGGACCGACTGCCGCGACGGGAGAAGGCGTACCGGGCGCCGGCACGGGCTGCACTTGGATCTGAGGCTGCAGGTAGCGAAGCAGTAGGCAGTCGCTGGGATACGCGTACTCGTACAGCCACGGCGTCGGGACTGTGCCGCCAGCCGTGCCATCCTGTAATAGCGTCAACGGGATCTGCTTGCGGGAGAAATTCCAGTGCGCCGCGCGCAGTACCGAGGCGACGGCATTGTCCCAGTGCCGATTGATGGCGTTGGCCTCGGCGCTCCCCTCGTTGAGGGCAGCAATCGTCGAGCGCGTGCCGATCACATCCAGCGCCATGTTTGCAATGCCGACCTGCGATGCCATCGCTTACCCCTTCTTCGAATAGAGCTTGTTGGCCGCTTCCTTGAAGCCACCGCGCTCGGCCGCTGCGTCTTCTTCCATCTCCTGTTCGGGCGGTTCCTCCAGTGCCATCTGCTGGATCTGCACGCCCAGGCACTTCGACTCACCGTACTCGCTAGACTCGGAAGTGCTCACGACCTCGCCGCAGACATAGAAGCAGACCTGATCGCCGAGCTTCGGCATCTCGTCGATGCCAAGCTTCTCCATGTCTTCCTTGTTCAGGCTGAGACGCAGGCCGCAGGGATAGGGGCTCGGCTCCGGATAATCGGGGCCGGTGAAGTCCTCGTCCCGTGCCATATCGACGATCTTCATCATGACAGTCGCTCCACGCGGCCAGCCTGTGCGCCTTCAGAGATGCGATAGCTCGCGTTGCCGCTGGTGTAGGCAGTCATTTGCACGCGGTAATAGACGCCAGGCTCGACCTCATCCTCTTGCAGGGCGCCGGGACTAGTGAACGTGATCACGCTGCCGGTGCGCTTGTTGATGACCGGAACCCACGTGGTGCCGCCGTCGAACGAGCACTGCACGGAAACCGTGCCGGTGAAGACGCCCCAGACGGCGACGTTGAAGTTGCCAAGCAGCGCAAGCTGGGCGCTCGCAGCATTCGCCGCGCCCAGTGTGCCGGTGACGACGGATTGGGCCTGCTCTGCGCCGCCCGCTACAAAAACGCCCATGTCTTGCTCCTTAGTTGACCGAGGTCATGGCCAGGATCGGGTCCAGATAGCTGGGTGCCTTCTTCTTGGCGACTTTGGCAGCGGCATTGATCGGCTCCATGTGGTGGCCGGGGATGCCCTTGTATTCGATGACCGAGCCGATTTCCAGCAACTTGTCATCGATGTATGCCTGTTCGGTGAGTCGGTATTGCGGTGCTTCGTTGTTGACCAGGTCCTTGTCTTGAACGGTGTCGGACATTTGCGAATCTCCTGAGGGTTAAGAGAAGGCCCGGCGCTTGGCCGGGCCGGTGGTGGCGCTTAGTTGCTAACCACGATGCCCGGTTTGTAGTACCGGTTATCGTCCGGGGTGCTGAGGTGTGCGATGACGGCGCCAGCAGTGTTGGCACCGGCGTTCACGTAGGCCGTGCGCAGGTAGCGCGGGGGCGGACCAGCATCCGGGTTCACCGAGGGCATCTTCAGCGCCAGGCGTTGGCCTGCCGTCAGCGAGGCAATCGCAATCGCGCCCGTCTCGCTGTAGGTAGTCCACGTGACGTTGTCGGTCGAACCCTGCAGCTGGAAGTTCACCGACGTGCCACCGGCGTATGCCGTGGTGATCAGGAAGCTGACAGTCAGGTTCCCGCTCATCGAATCGCCGCCGTCGCCCAGGTCTCGGGCGTTCAGCAAGTCGATCGTGTTGGTGCTGGTGGTGGTGGCGCCGCTGGCGAACTGATTGACGCCAGCGAGGCCCGACGTGGCGATCGTGCCGTCGAACACGAGGTTTCCATCGATGATCATGGCATCGCTCCTTAAACGAGACGGGATTCGGTCGACAGGATCGCGTCAACCGTGCGGATGGGAATGCCGCGGAAGGTGGTGATGGCTTTGCCTTCCCACTCTTCGAGACGCAACAGGACGTTGGTCTTGTTCACGGCCTGGATGTCCAGGTACGTGCGGATCGTGCGGTTGCAGTAGATCGCCAGGCGACCCATCTGCATCATGCCGCCATCCGGTGCATCGGACTTCTGCTCCGTCGAGACACGCACCGGCGCGGTCGGCAGGCGGTGCACGCCGCGGATCAGGGCGTTGATCAGGTTGGCGGCCGAGCCACCCGACAGCAGCGAGACGTCGATGTTGGCCAGACGCACCACATAACGCCAGTCGCGCACGGTCAGGCCCATGTCCCACTTGAAGTGGGTACGGTAGCCCTGATACAGGTTGCCGTTCGCGTCGGTCAGCGGCCACTCACCCAGGTCACGGTGCTGCAGACCGGAGATCTTGCCCTTCGGGAAGATGCCGTGCAGCGTGTTCGGGCCCCAGCAGGCGACCCACACCGAGGTATTCGTCGACAGCGTGCCGCCGCAATCGATCACGTTGGCAGCCGTCTGCGAGTTCGCAATGGTCACCGTGTTGTAGCGCGGTGCCAGGCCCATGAAGCGTTCGGGGTTGACCGTCACGTTGCCATAGAACAGCGTGCTGGCCATCTGCTGGTTCATGCCTTCGAGGAAGGCCATGTCTTCCGACAGACGGAACTCGGCGGTGTTGCCGTTCAGGTCGGCCAGGTCCTTGTCGATTTCGCTGTAGCACTCGAGCATGCCGCAGTTGTCGGTGACCTGTGCGGTCGTGGACTTGGTCTTCACGACGCCGTAGTTCAGCAGGCGCCACGTTGCGGCCGGAAGGCCGGTGCGTACGGTCGTCTTGTGGCCGGTCGGCAGGTTGCCTTCCACCACGAGCATGTCGTCCAGAATTTCGTTGGTCTGCGACAGCAGATTGATGATGGTGGCGACCTTGCCGTCGTCGTCCATCCGCTTCGCCCAATCGGCGTAAGTCAGGGCGGTGCCCCCGATGATTGCCATGGTGTAACTCCTAAGTTTGCATGGTCAGTTCTCCTTGCTTTGAGTCGTCATCGGTTGGCCGTGTCAAGGTGAGGCCGTTTCGATTCTCGACGTGGAGGGTTAGCCTTCGTGCCCGTTGCCGAGCCCTGCCATCTGCGGGTACAGGGTCGCCCCTGCAGTCTTGGTGCTACTGCCTGGATTGCCTCGTACCGGTGTGGCGGGTGCGTGAGGGGCTACCGCCTTGAACAGGCCGCGAACAATGTCCGGGTTGTTGCCAGCGCCCGTCATGTTGAGCGCTTCAAAGAACTTGCCAGCATCTTCCCCCAGGAGGTTCTTGATGCCAGCCTTCGTTGCGGCGAGGTTCTTGTCGAGGTCGGCACCACCGATGACGGGGTCGTTCCTGATTTGTTCCTGCCACTGGTTTTGCAGATCCGTCCACGCGCGATACGGCGCTTCGGTGATCTGCTTGATCTCGGCCGTGTACATGTCGACCAGCTTCTGCGCAGTCTCCTGCGGAAGCTTCGCATCGGCGGCCAGCTTGCTGAACTCGCCCAGCTTTGCCTCGTCGAGCGTCATGCCCTCGGGCAGCTTGAATGCCTCGTATTCGATGGGCTTGTCGTCGGCCGGCTTGTCTTCCGGCTTATCCGCTGGCTTGTCTTCGGGCTTCGTCTCGTCGGCCGGCTTGTCGTTCAGCAGGCTCTCGGGCGGCGTCAGGCCAGGATCGGCAGCCGGGGCTGCGGCCGGAGCGCCAGTGTCAGCAGCAGGCGTGGCAGCAGGTGCGGCCGCAGGGCCACCACCAGCATCGGCAGCGCCACCAGCTTCGTTCATGAGCACATAACGGTGGAGCAGTCGCTTAAGCAGCATTTGCATTCTCCTTGACCATCTGCACGTATTCGTCCATGCAGAGGCGTTGGATGTCGGTGAGGATCGGCATGGCCGCGTTGCGCTGGCCCAGGTTGAAGTAGTCCTTCGAGTTGCCGTTGAAGACGACCGCGAACAGGCCGCAGTTCGACAGGAACTCCCACATCCAGACCCGGCCGTCAGCGCTGCCCATGATCTGCTTCAGGCCATTGACACGACGAGCCTCGCGGGCCTTGGCGCGCTTTTCTTTCTCCTTGACGGAGGCGCGATCGCCGACGTCGTCGTACTGCTCGATGTCAGTGGACGATGACATTGCTTTCCTCCGGTTGGACCTGCACGGCAGGGATGGCGTTGTGCGCCTGGCCGATGTGGCGCAGGTGGAACGAGACGGACCAGTCCAGCCAGACCTGGTGTCCGGCATTGCGCGCCCAGCGGCAGAAGAAGTAGTCTTCGCCCTCGATCCATGGTTCTGCGCCGCTCTCAAGGTGGGCAGGCGTCTGGAATGGCAGCGTCGGGCCATCATCGAACACGCTCAGCCTGACCAGCAGGCAGCCGCCCGGTAGCGCGCCAACTTCCATCAAGCCGGCGCCATCGACTTGCTGCTGCGACATCGCGTCGTGCAGAAGCTGGCCGCCCACGGTCTTGCCCAGCAGCCGGTGCGGTTCCTCGCGCTGGATGTACGTCCCGCCGACGATGTCCTTGTCGTGGGAGAGCAGCCGGCGCAGCGTGTCCGGGTGCAGGACCATGTCGCTGTCGAGGAACAGGATGTAGTCGACGCCGAGCTCGCGCGCTTCCTTGACCAGCCGGTTGCGGTTGTTCGCCACCAGCGAGCCCTTGGTGTTGATGAGCGCGATGGGCACGGCTTCGAACGACTGTCCGCCCTGCGTGAAGCCGGAGGCGCGGTAGGCCATCGCGGCGAGGGACATGGCGAAGTCCGCATGGACCATGTCGGTGGAGGGGATGCAGATCGCAACGCGCTTCATAGCGTCACCTCCACTTCCTTTGAGGCGAGTGTGTGGCTAATTTCGGAACTTGGCCCAAAGGGCTGCAGTCTCTGCAGGTAGTGATCTACCGTATTCTCTAGGGCCTCTACACTCTTACAGACCAACGGGATCTTGATCACGAGCTCGGCGACGATGATTTTCATTTGGCCACCACCTTGCAGAACGGGGATTGATACGGCAGGTGCTGGGCAATGATCGCCTCCGCCCGCTCCTGGGTGTACTCCGTCGCCTGATCGCGCTCGGTCGTCCACCCGCCGTACTGACCAGCGCCGTAGTCTCGCCCGAGCTTCTCGCTCAGGTAGACCGGCGCGACGTCGCCGACGCGTTCGATGATGTGCCCGCCGTTGGTAGCTTGGGCGTCCAATTGATCCACGGTCAATCTCCTTTGTGGTTGGGATACAGCGTCTTAGCGGGCGACTTCTTCGCCTCCCGCTGGGTATTCAGTGCGATGGCGATGGCCTGCTTACGCGGCTTGCCAGCGGCCTCCTCGGTCTTGATGTTCTTGCCAACACTCGCCTTGGAGCCGGATTTGTCGAGCGGCATGGTCAGTCGTCCCGCGACTTCAGCTTCGGATACATCGTCTGCGCCGGCGTCTTGTGCTTCAGGGCCGTGCGCGAGATCACCGATTCCTTGCCCTCGCCCGGGTTGTCCTTGATGCCGGCCGTCTTCTTCGAGCCCTTGGCATCCTCGCGCGCGGTCTTGCCCATGCTGCCCTTGCTGACGTCCTTGTCGGTCGGGCCGCCACCCTTGGTGCCGAGCCACGGATCGGACGTGTCGCGCGTCTGCGCGGGCTCGCCGTTCTTGCCGGACAGCGGCGCCGTGACCTTGGCGCTCGGCATGGCTGGTCCCTTCGGGCCTGCGGGTTTCGGGTTCGGTAGCGTTGCCATCACAGCCTCCGGGTCGTGCCCAGTTGTGGATCGATTTCGAGCGGCGACTTGTCCGGGCTGATGACGATCAGCCGGTTGCCGGGGAGCATGGCGAGTTCAGTGCCTGGGCCGCCATATCCCTTGGGCAGCGGGCAGACACGGCGCGCGCCACGAATGGCCACGCCCATGGTCTGGGTCGGGTGGTTGTAGACGAGCTGCGCATCAGGCGGCGGCCCCATCTTCACGTCCTTGGCGCGATCCTCGGCAAGCTGCTCGGCGGCCTCCTGCTCCTGGCGCATCTCGAACAGGCGCCGGTCGCGCGCATCGGCATCGGGACGGATCAGCTTGCGCAGGTCCTTCAGGTCGAAAATCTTCTCGCTCATGCTGCCACCATGCGTTGCAGGGCGTTCTGGCCACCGCCCACGTCGGTCTTGGAAAGCGTCTCGGCACCCTGCGCAGCGGCCATGCTGTTCTGCAGCGCCAGTTGCTGCTGCTCTTGCGCGTTGCGCTGGGCGCGGATCTGTCGCACCTTCTCGATCGACACCACGGACTTGGGCGAGACGCCCAGCAGGTCAGCGTAGTCGTCGATGATCTGGTCGAAGTCGAGGTTGTCGAGCACTTCCGGCTTGGCTGCGGCCATGTTGCCGGCCACCGCGATCAGGCGTTCAATGCCAGCCGTGCTGGCTGCCTTCTGCGCCTGGGCGAGCATCGAGATGTACTCGACCTTGATGTTCTGGCCGGCCAGTTCCTGCGGCACAGGGGGAAACAACCCGCCATGCAGCATCACGTCGAAAGCCGTATTGATGGCTGGGTCCAGCGCCTCGTTTTCGAAGCGCTCCAGCACGGGCCCGAGCTGGATCAGCTTTTCCTCGCGGCGGGCATCCACTTCCGTGGCCGTGCGCACCGTGTCGAGCTGACTGATCATCATGAAGAGATCGTTGAAGAACGTCGCCTTGATCCGCGCCTGAACTTCCTTGATGTCCTCGACCAGCCCGGAAAAGTCCGGCGCCACGGTGTAGGCCGGCTTGAAGCCGATGCCACCATTGCCAGCCACGTAGGTCACACCACCAGGCAGCATCGAGGCCGGCTCGTTCTTGAGCGACACATCGGCCAGCATCGGGGGATTCACGTGCTTGTCGATGGCTTGCGCCTTGCGCTTCTGCTCGACCTGTAGGGACTTGATATCGCCCAGCGCATCCATGCCCGGCGAGCGGCCGTAGGCGTCGTTGCCGACGATGTCCCAGCGCGGCGCGATGAAGGGCTTGGTGCGGAATCCCCGGGTACGCAGCACCAGATTCTGGCCGGTGCCCATCTCCCAGTACACCTCGCGCCACGGCATGCCGTCGGCACCCGGCGCGCCCGGCACCATGTCGTTGTTCTTCTCGATCAGGTGGCCGACGCGGATCTCGCGGGTCAGCGCGGCGCCGCCCGTCCTGATGCCAGCCTTGACCGTCTCGCTGCAATTCTCTAGGCCGAACTGCTCAGCCACTTGCTTGACCGTCAGCACGAACTCGCGGCCCATCGTGCTCACGTCCTGGCGATCATCGTTCTGCAGGAAGTACTCGCCGGCGCAGGTGTTGAAGCACCGGATCACGTCGTCGTAGTCCTGGTACATGATCATGACGCCCGTACCGAAGGCGCCCAGATCGCCGTACAGCGTGGCCAGCGACGTGTAGAAATTGGACTCAGCGAACACCGTGGCCAGCCGCTTCTGGCACTCGCCCAGCCACAGCTTCACGGCCGGCATCTCGTTCAGGTCGCTGTTGTCCGTGGCGAGCTTGAACCACGGGCGGCCGGGCGAGGTGATGCCGGACATCATGCCGGCAGCCAGCACGCGCAGCGCGATGGTGCCGGTGTTGTCGATGATGCGCTGGTTGATCGGCGAGCCGCGGTTGCCTTGGTTCGGCGTGATCAGCCACTTGTAGCGGCGCGGGATGACGTAGTCCGCGATCTCGCGCCAGTGCGTCCACCACGACATGCGGTCGTTACGCATGCCCAGCAGTAGCTGGTCGCAGTGTTCGCGGAGCTTGAAGAGATCGCGGGCCATGGATCAGTCCCTGTCAGGCGGCCGGTGCAGCGGGCTCGGTCGACGAAGGCGCGGCATCGGCTACCGGTGCAGCGGGCGCAACCACAGGGGTAGGCGCGGCCACTGGCTCAACAGCTGCCGCTGGGGCTACAACAGCAGCCGGCTCAAGCTTGGCTGTCAGCGCATCAAGGCGCTCATGCAGGGCAGCTACCTCGGCCACGATGGATGCCTTGAAGGCTTCTTCTGCCTCGCGGACAGCAGCCTCCGGATCGGCCAAGTTGATGGCGTTGTGCAGGGCATCCTTGATGGCCTGGAATCGTTCGTGCAGCGTCGTCATGCGTTAGCTCCCAAGTAGGGTTTTGGTGCCGGTGCTAGCCGGCGTGGAAAGACCGGTTGGGCTGGTCCCGATGGTTGCGGACGGCCCGACAGCGGACTGCGCGCGTGTGGTTGCCGTGTCAGCCGCCTTGATTCCAGCAGGAGACTGCACCTGCGGGATCGGTGGCGGCACGCTGACGGCCGGCACGGATGGTGCGGAACCTCCCATTTCGTTCTCCTAGGCGTTCTCGAAGGGGTTGTATTCGTGCTCTACCTGGGGCCTCGTGAAGGCTGCAGCGCGGCCCGCATTGGCGTTCGGTTGCACGGGGTAGGCGAAGGTCAGAGCCAGCGCGTCGGCGATGTCAGGCGACGACAGCCCGCGCTTCTTCATGTCCTTCTTGCTCTCAAGCTGGATGGCATCGCGCCCATCGCGCAGCACGTAGCCGTACTCGCGGTCCTGAAGCTGGGAATGCAGGTCGACATCGCCGTCGGGGATCGCTCCACCGGTCTTGAGCCAGTCGCGCATCACGCCCCACATCTCCGCGCCCTTGTTGGCGTACACCGTGGCTTCCTGGCCTGGGTTCGCGCGGTCAGGGCTGGAACCGTTGTCGACGCCGGTCACCGGCACACGCAACTGGCGCAGCCGATCCACCACACCACTGCCCACGCCCGTCTGGTCGACGAAGATGGCATCGGCGCGGTAGAACTCGTACTGCTCGGCTACGCGCGCCGCCACCTGCATCGTGTCGAGACCGCGCAGCTTGATCGGCTCATGAGTGCGCCCGTCCCTGCCCTTGCGGATGTAGATCACGGTCTCGTCGTCACCGAAGCGGGCAACGTCGACACCGATCACCAGCGCGTCGTAGACACCAGCGTGAGCTTCGCGCGCCTTCGCCGCCTCGACGAGGTCGGAGCCGATGAACTGCGTAGAGCCAGCGCGAGGGAATACGCCACGAACGCGCACACGCACAAAGTCAGAGTCTTCGCCATAGTCAGCCACCCACTGTGCAAGCTGCTCCTTGTTGGTCATCCGCGCGGTGCGGCTATCGATCTGGCGGGTGATCCAGCGATGCTTGAAGCGGCCGAAGCATTCACGGAAGCGGCCAGAGTTCCGCGTCGGGTTGCCGAACACGGCCCAGATGATCTGCGTGTCCTTGTCGGTCAGCGCACCCTCTGCCACTTCCCAGATGATGTTCGGAATGGCTGAGCCCTCATCGAACACCAGTAGCACGCGCTTGCCCTGGTTATGCAGACCGGCGAACGCCTCGGTATTGCGCTCGGACCAGGGCACCATGTCGATGCGCCACGTCTTCTCGTGCTTCGCATCGCGGGCATACAGCGCCGTGGCCGTGAACTCGAACCAGTGCGAGCAGATGCAGCGGCGGTACCACTTGGCGAGTTCCGCCCACGTCTTGGTGCGTAGCTGAGCATCGGTGTTGGCAGTCACCACGCCGCGGGTGTCTTCGAAGGTGGCAATCGCCCACAAGATCAGCCACGACACCAGCGCGGACTTGCCGATACCGTGGCCTGATGCCACAGCGATCTGAATGGCCTGGCTTACGTCGATCTCGCCAGCGCGAAGCCGGTTGCCGATCTCGGTGAGGGTGTCCACTTGCCAGGTGTCCGGGCCTTCGTGGTCGGCGAGTTCGCCCGAGCCCCACGGGAAGGCGAACATTACGAAGCGCAGCGGATCATTGCTGCAACGGGCGATTTCCTCGACGAGCTGCTCTTCGGTGCTCAGCTCAGCCATTGCCATTCACACGCTTGCGCGCGGCCTCGAGGGCGCTGGCCAGTTCGATGGTGCCGCTATGCTCGATTCCGACCTTCTCGCCGAAGTCGACGCGGTTCATGCGAGCCATCACCCACTTGCGGTCATCGGACTGCAGCTTCGAGCGCCCCACGTTGTCGGTCTCGATGACCGAGACAGAGCCATCCTCGTGCCTGATCTCGCGTCTTAGGATGTGAGGCGTGTCGGCAATCTCGATGATCTCTTCCATGTAGAAGTAGGTCCGTGCCTTGCACGCATCGAGGTACAGCTTGCGCAGGTTATCGTCGGCCGCAATCCAGCGGTTGACCTGGCGGCGGTCTGGCATGTCATCGCCCTGGCAGATCTCGCGCAGGCTCTCGCCACCGGCGATGCGCTCACAGATGAGAGCCATGGTCGCAGCACGATCCCACTCGCGCGGTGCTTGTGCGGCTGGCTTGCGACCCATGACGATCTCCAAAGTTAGGTTGCCGGTCTTTCCCGGCCGTCACATCCCGCTCGTTCGCGCCACGGCGCATGGGGCCAATCCGATCCAAGCCTGTTACAGCCAGCTACCGAACCCCCTGCCTTCTCCACGGAATGGGTGGCTTCCGCTCTGTCGCTGTGTGCCAAAGAAAAAGGCCCACCGAAGTGGACCTGTCCAAATGCCTTTCCCGAGGCACACTCGTTTCCCACGCGAATCCTATGAGGGTGCAACTTTTGGTTCAAGAAGGTGATGTAACGCGCCAGCGATAGCGGAAATGGTCACCCACGTCCTGAACCTCTACGGACTTGCTCTCGACAAGCTGAACGAGCAGTCTGTGCAACGCGATGCGCACGGTCTTGTACAACGCGCTCTTGCGGGAGACCTCTGCCAAAGCGTTCGGGCACACTTCATGAACCAGGTCGCGCATCTGGAACTGCCGCTCAGGCTGCGCACTCATGAGGTCAATGATCTCGGCGGCGTATTTCATGCTCCCCTCCACGACTGCTGCTGTCGGCGGAGCATCTGCATGTGCCGTGGCGAGAGGCACACATACTCCGTCCCGTTGATGATCGTCAGAGCCTCATCCGATTCGCACGTCGCCTGAATGCGATGCGAGTCGTACTGCACGCCCGCGCCGAATGCGGCAAGGACGAACGCGAGGACCAGGATTGTGTCGATGGTTTTCATAATCCCCTCAACCAGAAGTGCCAGGCCAGCAGCGGCCAGAAGAATAGAGGCATGTCAGTTCTCCGCGTGATGCGCCTTAGCGCCTGCGTTCTTCCACTGGTGCTGCGCCGGCGTGCTCTCGCCATCCTGGTCGACGTAGCCCACAGGCTCAGCAGGATCGTCCTCGCCTAGCGTTCCACCGCGCGCGATTGCCCATCCAGCGATGCTCAAGAACAAGGCGCCGAGCAATACGCACAGAATGATCAGACCATGGTTCATGACTACCTCCCACATTCCTTGAGTTCCCACTTGTCTTTCGCCTTGCCATCGGCGACGGTCTGCCACTGCATATTGCTGGGCACATCAGCGCCACCGCAGGCCAGCGCCTTGACGTGGTCGATCACGTAGCCTGGGCAGTGCGGCACAGGCTGGCCAGTACTGGGGCACGGATGCTCGCGCGCGAACTCGCGCTTGGCGGATTGGGAGCGCTGGAGGCGGGCGTCGGCGGTGCCAACGCACAGCAGCGCGGCGAGGATCAGGATTAGTGGCTTCATGCTTCCTCCTTCACCGCGTAGCTCAGGATCGCCAGCGCGTCCGCATGGTTGTCGTCGACGACCCTCATGCCACGGCGCTCGGCCTCGGCCATCATGTCTTCCTTGGTGGCGTTGCCGAAGCCAGTCCAGTGCTTCTTGATCGTGCCCACCCCTACCCCGACCAGCCGCACGTTGTTCGTCGCGCACCAGGCTTCGAGGATGGCGAGATAGCCGAAATACACGCGCGCCGACAGTTTGCTGACGTGGCGCTTCACGTCCTCGTAGTACACAACCTGGATGCCGCCCATCTCGCGGGCGACTTCGCTGAGCCACTGGCGCATGAGTTGCCAGCGCAGCCCGTTATGGTCAAGCCGACCAGGGCGAAAGCTGTCCATGCCGCTACGCTGCTTGCCGTTGCGAGTGGCATAGGCCCAGCCGCATTTCGTGGCGAGGTCCAGCGCGAGCACGTTCAAGTTCAACGCGCGCGCGGGCGCAGGCGTAGTTGCGGCAGGCTCATCGGGCACGACACACGGATTCGCGCAGTTTGCGTAATCGTGGCAACACTGGTTCTCGGGCTTGTCCTGACCAAGGATTGACGCAATCAGCTTCTGCTCTTCGCGCTTGCGCTGGCTTGGGAATGGCCACGCAACTTGCGCGCGTTCCTTGGCTTCGATCTCGGCGAACAAATCGGCGCTCATCACGCAAACTCCGGCAGCAGCGACGCGGCGGTCTGGGGCCCGGTGGCCTGCGCGCGCGTCTCGGGTTGTTGGGCCTGCGGAATTCCGTTCACGCACTCGCGGAAGATCGCGGAGCGCAGGCGGTTCGCCCACAGTGGGAGGTGTTCGGACTCGTTGACGATGGTGTTGCGCTCGACCATTTCGCCGGTATGGCGGTCCTTGTACGGGTGCGCCAGCGTGACCTTCATCGGTGCCAAATCTGGCCTGCCGATCTTGGCCATGTAGACCGTCGCGGCATGCGCCCAACCCTTGAACGGGTCAGCGTGCATCGCCCGGTGCGCGGTTTTCACGAGCTGCAGTCGGAGGTTCAGGCGTGCCGTGACCTCCTGCCACTGCGTGACATCGGCGAAGGCGTGGCAGTCGCACACCCAGTCGTTGCCGAGCTTGATGCCGGCCCACATCGGGCAGCCCCAGGCCGAGCACCGGCCGGGCTTGTGTTCACGGTCGGGGGCGTTCGGTGGCGTGCGGTCGAGCGTCATGCGGCGACTCCGTCGAGTTGCTTGCGTTTGGCCTGGATGCGTTCGATGAGCGCTTCGCGGCTACAGCCGTGGCTGCTGGCGTTGACGCGTTGCGCCTCGGCCATCAGCTCGTCGTTCGTCATCGAGGTGAGCGACTTCGGGCGCTGCTTGGGCGGGTTGCGGACCTTGGCCAGCAGCGAGAGCACGAACCCGGCGTTGATCGGCCCGGCGTCTCCGGTGGCGTCACGGTCAGCCACGGCGAGGTCGTAGGCCTGGCGCAGCTCTGCATCGGTCGGGTTCATGGCCGCGAGTTCCTGCACCTTGGCGTCGTTGCCGAGGATGCCCCGCGGAACCTTGCCCCGGGCTCGCTCCCAGGCGATCAGCTTCGATGAGACGGCGGCGCCCGGCGAAGGCGTGATGCGCTCGCCATCACCGTCTGAAGCACCACTGCCGCCGATGGGGGAATCAGAGAATCCGGAATCAGGAATCCGGAATCCGGAATCAGCACGGCTAGCCCCCCCTTCCACAGGGGGTGAGCCTTGGGATTGCCCGGGGCTTTCCTCAGGCTTGTCTGGGGCTTCACAAGCTTCCAATGAATTCAAAGCCCCAGGCTTATCCGAGTTGGTAACCGGGTCGAGCCCTAGGCTTTGTGGAGATGGAATGACGCTCTCCGCTTCCCGATGGTGTGGATTCTGGTGCTTGGAGAACTGAAGGATCTGGATGTACTTCTTCCCTGAGGCCTCATAGACGAGGATGAAGCCTCGGGCTTCGAGCTCTTGAAGAAGAGGCTCGGCATCCTGGCTGTCGAAACGCAGAAGTTCGCCCTTGATCTTCTTGGGGCGGTATTCGAGCCGGCCCTCACGGTCGGCCATCATCCACAGCCCAGGGAAAATGAAGCGCGCCCAGATCGAGCACTCGGCCAGATCCTCGTTCGCGTAGAAGCCCGGTTTAATGTTGCGTGCGCGTGCCATTACTACCTGTCCCCTATGCTGCGGATTTCAGCGCCCTCAACTGTTCCTCAAGCTCCCGGATCTTGGCGTCCTTCGAGAGCTCGACCAGTTCGCAGCCAGTCATGAGCGCGTCGAATTGCGCCGGGGCCCGGTTGCCGCAGATGTTCATCAGCTCGATCCGCTTCGTGTCGGGGAACCATGCCTTGCCCTGCATGATTCGGCTGAAGTGGCCCTTGTCGATGTTCAGTTGCTCGCGGATGAAGTCGTGTGTGTGGCCGGAAAGCTGGATGCAGAGACGAATGGCATCCAGACCGTGGCGACACCGCTTTACCAGGTCGTCAGGCGCGTTTTGCATCTGTCGTACCTCCCCAAAGAAAGGCATTTCTCGCTGCATAAGACCCTCGGCTTGCGAATGGTTGCCAGTGGTTGCCGTTGGTTGACTATCCCTACTGGCCACAAAAAAACGATGCTTCAGGCATCGCGTTAGGCCACCCGAAGGTGGCGGCGTATCAGGCAGCAGGCGCAGCGGATGGCTCTTCCAGGCCCTTGAAGGCGTCCGGATAGGCAAGCCTCAGGAACTGCAGTCGAGCTTTGGGGATGCCGTTCTCGCGCCATTCATGCACGGAGGGAGGCTTGATCTCGCAGATCTTCGCGACGGCGGAAGTGCCGCCGAGTCGGTCGATCACGATGTTTGCAAGTTGGTCCATGGCGTACCTCTGTCTGTGTCGCCTCTATTTTAGGTCGGCCTAAGCAGAAATTGCAAGGTACGGCTAAAACGAACTGCGTTAGCCTCGCCTAATGGAAACCTGGAACAACCGCCTCCTGAAGGCGCTCGAGGAAAGCACCTTCAACAAGAACAGCCTGGCCGAGCGGGTCGGGGTGTCTGCGCCCACTGTTTCGGCATGGGTAGGCGCTGCTGGCATCAATCCGGCCAAGACAATCGCCGGCGACAACCTCCTGAAGGTCTGCAGGGCACTGAATATCCGGCCGGAATGGCTGATGTTCAGGGAGGGCCCGATGCGCGCAAGCAGCGTTGACCCTGAACTTGCCGCGGCGATCGACCTCATCGCGACACTTCCCGGAAAAGCCAGGGAACTGATCCTGGTGCAAATTAAGGGATATGCAGATCTGACTTCACAAAAAGTAAACGAAGAGGCTGCTGAAAAAGGTGGCACCATAGGTCACCCCCAACAGAGGGGCGACACGCGGCAGTCGACCGCGGACCAAACGGGGGTCATCAAGACTGGCGAGAAGCTGCTCGACTTTGACGAAGCAGCCGCTACCGTCAGGCGTTTAGCGGGGGTCGAAGGTGCCGCAGAAAGCCCAGGCAAAAGACAAAAGAAAGGTAGTAAGTCTGGATGACTACCGGAAGGAAAAGCAGGTGGTGATCCCGACCATCGAGATCCGACTGCTTCCGAGTGGCGGAATTGGATACAGCGCCTCAGGCCTGCAACAAGGCGACACATTCCGTGCGTTGCTGGGTTGCTACGCCCTGACTGGGGAATTGTTACAAAAGCTCAGAGACGATCTGAAATGCGGTACGAACGATCGCAGTACAGAGTAGGAGGTTGAGCGTGGAATTCGCTTTCGCAGCAGCCTGGATACTGATCGGCGCCGCCCTCGCCGCGGTCTATCAACTCGGGTTCAGGGATGGCCAAGGCGCTCACCCGCAGCCAGCCGGCAGCGCCCTTGCAACCGTCTTGATCTGGCCGGTCGTCGTTGCCGGCGCCATCTGGCACTTGATCAAGAAGCGCTAGACCCTCCACCGATCTACGTAGAGCCCGCCACCGCGCGGGCTTTTTTACGCCCTTATACTTAGCTGCGCCTAAAATAATTCTTGACCGTTGGTTTAGGGCGTCCTAAGATAACTCCATCAGCAGCACACACGATGGAGCCCGAAATGCAAGCCACTCCCTGCGCCAACAGCCAGTACCTCGACGCCTACATGCGCGATCTCGACCGCGCCGAGCAGCGCGCCAACTGGGTCGATCTCGAGGCCGCGGTCAAGTACGCGGAGATGCAGCCGCTGCCCTACCGCGACCTGGACGAAGCCGTGTCCGAGGTGATGGCCGACAAGGCCAAGTGCGGCGAGATCCTGAAGGCGTTCGCTGGCACCGATGACGCTGCCCTGGGCGCCGCGATGCGCGCTGCGGTCAAAGCGTACTGGCTCGACTACTGCACGCAGCGGGCCGAGGAAGACTACGACGACGGCGCGGCCGAACCCGACTACGGGAGGTATTGAGATGACGACCGATCAAGCCGTGGCGCGTCAGGCCACTCATGAAAACCTGTTCAGTTGCTGCGTGCGCCCGGAGACGGCCCAGAAGCTCGAGGACGTTCTCTCGCGCATCGATCGGATCTTCGAGCTTTCGGAGTTCGAGCGCGGCGCTCTGAAGTGGGATGCGTTCGCCGCACTGTGCCAACTGCAGGCCGATCAGAAGGTATTCAAGGAATTCGGGAGGGTGCTGTGATCGACCTCGACGACCCCCTCATCCGCAAGGCGCGCAATAACCGCCGCCTGTTCCTCGCCACCGTCGCCGGCATCCTGTTCGTGGGCGTGGTGGTGCTGGCCGACATCGTGAGGAAGCTATGAACCGCGAAGCATTCGAGCAGTGGATCGAAGACAACCCGCGACTGGCCGAAGCCGCATTCACCCTGTTTTTTCTGTTCGCCATGGGCCTCGCCGGCTGGGTGGATGCACCGCTGATTGGAGTCACGCAATGACCAGCTTCACAGACAAGCCGCTAGACCGCCATTTCACGGTCGAAGTTCGCGGCACATCCTTCGACGTGGTTCTGCCGGACGGGCGCCGCTGTGATGGCCTGTGCTGGGACGAAATGCTTGGCCAGGTCGCGCGACTGACGCATCCGAAGCTGGTATCGGAAACCGGCTATGCGATGCGGACGCCGGAGCAATGGGACACCCACTGGGAAAACATGTGTAACAAAGCAAATCAATTTCTGGAGATCAAGGAATGAGCAAGTCCACCGAACTGACCCTACCGCAACGCGCTGCCGTGGCACTGGGCTCCGCCGAGCACGAAGCCAACCTGAAGGCCCTGGCGGAGAAGCACGCCGACATCGTGGAGATTAAGAACACCGCTGGCCGCGAGCAGGCGCACGGCGCCATGATGACCCTGGCCAATGCGCGTGTTTCGATCACCAAGGCCGGCAAGGCGGCGCGTGACGATGCGAACGCATTTTCCAAGGCGGTGATCGCCGAAGAGAAGCGGCTGATCGAGATCATCGAGCCAGAGGAAACCCGCCTGCGCACGATGCGTGACGAGTGGGATGCCGAGCGCGAGCGGGAGAAGGAAGCCAAGGCTGCTGCAGAGCGCCAGCGCATTACTGTGCAGCAGGCGCGCATTGCACGCATCCGTGACGCCGTCACCTTCGCTGCAGGCCGTTCGCCGGCTCAGGTTCAGGAGGTGATCGCAGACATCGACGGTACCGCTGTCGACGCCACCTTCGAAGAGTTCCAAGGGCAGGCCCAACTCGCCAAGGACGAAACGCTCGACAAGCTGCGCGAGATTCACGCTGCTGCCATAGAACGCGAAGTAGAAGCCGCGCGCCTGAAGGCAGAACAGGAGGCCGAGGCCGCCCGCCTGGCAGCCGAACGCGAAGAGCTGGAACGGCTGCGGAAGGAAGCTGCCGAGCGGGAAGCCGCTGCCGCTGCAGCCCGTGCCGAGGAAGAACGCAAGGCCCGCGAAGAACGTGAGGCCGAAGAGTGCCGCCTTGCCACCGAGCGTGCCGCCCAGGAAGCCACCCTGCGCGCCGAGCGCGAGGCCCACGAACGCCAGATGGCAGCGGAGCGCGCCGAAGCCGACCGCATTGCCCGCGAGCGTCTGGCCGCCGAAGAAGCCCAGATGCGCGCCGAGCGTGCAGAGCAGGAACGACTGCTGGCCGCCGAGCGGGAACGCCAAGCTGCCGAAGCCAAGCGCATCGCCGACGAGCGCGCCGAACTCGAGCGCCAGCAGCGCGAAGCGGAAGAGCAGCGCCGCCGCGACGAAGCGGCACGCCAAGCCCAAGCCGATGCTGCCGACAAGCAGATCCGCGACGCCGCGTATCAGATGCTCGATGCCCTGCGCCAGTGGCGCTACGCCGAGCAGACCGGCGATGCCGAGGAACTGGAGAACGCTCGCCAGTCCCGCGATGAAGCTATCGACGCGGCCACCGTCGTCGATGCCGAATTCCAAGAAGCAGCCTGACCAACC
The DNA here is from genome assembly GCF_002335265.1 of Cupriavidus sp. UBA2010. Lineage (NCBI taxonomy): Bacteria > Pseudomonadati > Pseudomonadota > Betaproteobacteria > Burkholderiales > Burkholderiaceae > Cupriavidus > Cupriavidus sp. UBA2010. The sequence continues at coordinate 157,103 of NZ_DDCI01000012.1, read as the reverse complement.
CCATAACGCCCGGCCAAGTCTCGGGCATTGGAGATCACCGTGAACGAAATCACCACCACCTCCCACTTTGACCTGTCGCCCCGTTCCTTGGACGAGGCGATGAAGTTCGCCGAGGTCCTGTCGGATTCCTCGATTGTGCCCAAGGACTTCATGGGCAAGCCGGGCAACGTGCTGGTCGCTATCCAGTGGGGTATGGAACTCGGACTCAAGCCGATGCAGGCCATGCAAAACATCGCCGTGATCAATGGCCGCCCTGCTCTTTGGGGTGATGCTGTGATCGCCCTGGTGCGCGCATCTGCCCTGTGCGAGTACGTGCACGAGACGCTCTCGGAAGACGGCAAGACGGCCATCTGCCAGGTGAAGCGCCGCGGCGAAGCCGAGCAGGTGCGCACGTTCTCGATGGACGATGCCAAACAGGCCGGCTTGTCTGGCAAGCAAGGCCCGTGGTCGCAATATCCGAAGCGCATGTTGCAGATGCGTGCTCGCGCCTTCGCACTGCGTGACGTATTCCCGGACGTTCTGAAGGGCGTGCCTATCGCTGAAGAGATTGGCGACTACCCGGAAGAGAAGGACATCACCCCGCGCAATGCCACGCCGGCGCAGATCGCCCAGGCGGCGCTGCCCAAGCCGGCAGAGCGCGACGGCCGGCTGCTGAACATCATCGCGGACCTTGAGCTCGTGGCACAGGAAGGCGGCGCCGAATCGCTGGCTGAAGCCTGGGGCCGCATGACGAAGGAAGATCGCAAAGCCATCGGCCCGGACGAACTGGCGCGCCTGAAGTCGCTGACTGGTGAAGTCGAAACCGAAGCTCAGGAGCAACAAAATGGCTGAGCAACGTACTGAAGAATGGCGCGAGGCGCGCGCCGGCCGCATCACTGGTTCTCGCTTTGTCGACGTGATCGCTTTGACCAAAGCTGGAAAGCCCACATCCGAGCGCTCGAAACTGATGCGTCAACTCGCATTCGAGCGTATGGCGCAGATCCCTGTGCACGAGATCGGCGGCAAAGCGCTGAACTGGGGCACCGAGGTCGAGGGTCCGTGCGTGATGCTCTACGAACTGGTGACCGGCAACATCGTCAAGGAAAGCCCGTTCGTCGTGCACCCGCGCTACGACTTCATCGGCTCATCGCCTGATGGCCTGGTGGCCAGCGACGGCGGCATCGAAATCAAGTCTCCACACGACGAGGCCGTGCACATCAATACCTGGCTGACCGGTATGCCGGAAGAGCACATGCCGCAGGTACAGGGAAACATGCTCGTGACTGGCCGCGCCTGGTGGGACTTCATCAGCTACGACCCGCGCCAGTGCGAGCGCCTGCGCCTGTACGTGCAGCGCATTCCGCGCGATGACGAGTACATCTCCAAGCTCGCCGCTGCTCTGCTCCAGTTCGAAGCCGAGCTGCAGCAGATGATCGCCGAGTTGGAACGCAAGTCCGCATAACCTCCGGAGCCACCGACCATGTTCGAAATCCTCACCGCTCAACCCGTCAAGCTGACGAACTACAACCCGCGCGCCGAGAAGCACGGCAAGCAGGCCATGCCGGCCGCCGATCTGATGCTTGAGGCTGCAATGCCTGCCACCGCTCTCGACTCGCTGCAGCATGGCCTGCGCGAGGCGCTGTACAAGGAGGCCGAAGACCAGGCGGATCTGGTCGAGCCCGATCGCAATGCACTGACCGCGCGCCGCTTCCAGAAGATGCAGCCGTTCGCCTGGGGCTGGGAGGGCAAGGGGTACACGCTCGAGATCGATTACGGGCTAGGTGGCGACAGCAATATCCAACTCGACGACTGCACCGTGAAGGACGTGCGTATCTCCCCGCAGGAAGGCGGCACGGTGCTGTTCAAGTTCCGCGTCGTGGCACATCCGGATGAGCACGACGGCGGCATTCTGACCCACCGCATTCAGCAAGACATCACGATCACGCTGAAGGCACCGCCGCCGCAGACGGTCGGCGAGCTGTTTGGTGACGATCCGGAGCCGCAGCAAGAGCCGGTGACGGCTGAGGAAGACTAAGTTTCAACGGGGGAAATGCGGGGGCTGACCCGCTAAGACGAACTGTGGGCTAAGACGCCACGGATACCGAGATCAGCGCGGCTCCCCCTCCCGACATCGAGAACTGCCATGCGTGACATCGTCGAACGGCTCGAAGCGCACAACGAATACTGCGAGAGCGCGGAAGCCAAGCAACTCCACAAAGATGCGGCCGAAGAAATTCGCGCTCAGCGCCGCCAGATCGCTGAACTCGAGAACCTGGTGCGCCGTGCTCGCTCCGACAAGATGAGCCGGAGATCGTGATGAAGCATAAGACCTCGACGCGCATCAAGGTTATCGACGCTCTGCTGTCTGGCCGTGAGATCTGCGCCGGCCCGTTCTCCTGTGAGATCCGCTGCGCCGACACGACGGTCACGAAGATCCTGAAGGACCTCGGCAATGCACTGACCACGCGCGTATGCAAGACAGAGCCTGGAAAGCGCCGGCTGTACTACAGCATCACCGAGCATAACGCAGTGCTCCAGATGCGCAATCGCATCCGTCGCGGATCGTTGAGCCAGAACCTGCGCCCTGTTCCGCCGAAGGCTGCCTTCGATGCGCTGTTGCGCACCTGGGGCATCCGTCACCCGATGAATCACGATCTGCCCGGGCGCGTGCACCGGATCGAAATCGCAGAAGACCAACTATTCGAGGAAGCAGCATGACCACCACCAATGCGGCGAATAGCTCGCCAATCACCGCAGAATGTGCGGCGAATACGCCTAACGAATGGGCACCGAAACGAATCTGGCTGCAACGCGGCGTTGGCGAAGGCGGCTCGCATACATGGTGCGAAGACAGCCAAGAGCCTGAGCATGAGGAAGCCTCATACATCCGTGAGGACTTCGCCGGCACGCTGAGCGCCGACTACCTATCCGGCCATCAAGACGGCTTGGATTGGGCCGCGCTGGTGGTGGAATACACCGATCCGCGCACTGGCGATTGGATGTACGACGATCCCCACGATCTTGCGAAGGCGATCCGCAAGGGCCCGGACATGTCTGCCTACCAATCCGCCCCGAGCGCCCCGCAACAGGCGGGGGGTGGGCTGACGGTAGCGCTGCGCAATGAGCTTATTACGCAAATATGCGAGCACACAGATTCGTCGCGGACATGGGCCGAAAGTATCGTGAACAACGCGGTGCGCAAGACGCGTCTACTCGCCGCCCCTCGCCAGCCTGGGGAAATGGGCGCGGGGGTGAATGCCCGCAACGCAGGGCTGGAAGAAGCCGCGCGACTGATCGAGACGACGCGCGAAACCACGACTATCGAAGGCGGCGGCGAAACCAAGCGGCATTTGACGCTGCGTAAAAGCAGCGGCGATCTGACCGGCATGACATGGGTTGCCGGCATCCGAGCGCTGATGACCGCCCCGGCCGCATCGGCGCAGCAGGATGAGCGCGAGGCGGAATGGCTTACGTCGAAATGGTGCACGGTCTGCAAAGGTGCAACCTGCCTACCCGGAATGCACGGCCTGAGTGAAGCTGTAAAGCAGCATGTGATTGCCGAATTCTTGCAGTGCACCGGGCAATACGTCACGAACAATGCAAGCCGCGAAGCAGCCATCGCTGATGCGATTTCCAAACTGCCCGCGCGAACATTTGAACAAGCCTGGGCAGAGAAAGAGCGGCAGGGCTATAAGTACGGAAATGATGCGCTTGAATGTGTCCGCATGGGCTGGGATATGGCGTGCGCATCGAAACCACATGCCGCCCAGCAGGTGCAGGCCGATGCGGGGGCGGTGGCGATGCCGGTGGCGTTCTGGAATCCAGCGGTCGATCACGACAGTGCCGCATTCAGTTACGGCCAAGGTGGCGGCTATGACGTTCCGCTCTATGCCCAACCTGCGGGAGAGAGCGACAAGAGGGAGCGTTTCGAACGGTTCGAGCGCATCAAACGGTTGGCGCTGGACGCTGGCGGACAAGGCGCATTACCTGTGCCGGCGTCACTCTCCAAGATCGTGCGTGAATGTCTGGATGGTATCGCCGCCATGTCCCGCGAGCAGTCGGGAGAGAAGGGAGGCGAGCGTGGTTGACATTCCCGACCAAGAGCAGGAGCTAGCCGACCGCTTCTATGCGAAGCATGGGCCTTGCTGCGCCGGTTGTGATTGGTGGCATCGGGTCAATACGCTGGTTGGCCAATGCCACAAGAGCGCGCCAGTGTCAGGCGCAGAGAGGTACGCCATGCTCGGTATGCGAGTGAATCGCCCACTCGAAGCCGGGCATGTGCTGACGACACGAGAGCACCACTGCGGCGACTTCAAAGACGAATTCGATTGGGCCAGTCTGTCGCCCTGGTATCTGCGGAAGATCGGAATGGAGCGCGCCGCCGCCACAGGAGAGAGCAATGGCTGAGAAGCTGGATTTGGATGCGCTGGAACGTATCGCCGACGAAGAACGGTGGCGCGGGAATCGTACGGATGGAAATCATTTCAACGTGCGCGTGGACTATCACAACGCCACCCGACCGTCGACTATCTATGCCCTGATCGCTCGCATCCGCGCCCTCGAAAGCGCCAGCCAGCCTGGCAGCGGGGAGGCTTGGCAGCCGATCGAGACGGCGCCGAAAGATGGCACGGAGATTCTGCTATGCCGCGATGAACGAGTTACGTCCGGCGCATGGGGCGAGTGGGAAGAGACTACCAGCGAGTATCACTCGACAACGGGTGAATACCTCGGCAAAAGCGTCCAAGACTGCGGCGCAAGTTGGTGGAGTTGGGATGGTGGATTTACGCAAGAAGCACCGCCCACGCACTGGATGCCTATGCCTGCCGCCCCGTCTGCGGGGAATGGCGAGGCGAAGGGGGATGGCAATGTTTGAGAAGCTGAAAGCGCTGACGAATGTCGGCCTGACCATCCAGCACAACGACCACGCGCTGATCTATCAGCCCATTGTGGATTGGCTGATCGACCACTGCGGCCCGGATGGCTGCTATGACGTGACGCCCGATGATCGGGACGAAATCCTACGCACGGGCGAATGCTGGACGCTCCAGTGGTATCCAAACACGCCTGTCGGCTTCAACGCCGTGGCCGCCGCGACGCTGGAACGTTGCGTCGAGCTTGCCACGGAGGGCGAGGCGAAGGGCGGGAGGGAATCGTGATCGATCCCGAGAACCGCTATTGCTGCCATCAATGTTGGAAGCAATACGTCAACGAGAACAGAAGTGCGTGGCCATTTCTTGATCGGATGATTCTGTGTCCGACCTGCGGCAACAAGCGATGCCCGAAGGCAGGCGATCACAACCTGGCTTGCACCGGCAGCAACGAGCCCGGCCAGCCTGGATCGGCTTATCCGACCGCCTAACTTTACAGCCGCTTATGCGGCGCGAGTATTTCGACCGAATTATTCAAAACCAATAATTGCAGTGGAACAAGCAGCAGAACGAATCATCGCCGTGATAACGGCACTATGGGAAATGGAGAGCGAGATGGGAGTGTTCCTGACCGCAGATGAACTGGCAGATGTGATCGGATGCGCCAGCAATAGCTATGCCTGTATGCGCCGGCACTTGGCACGCAATGGTGTACCGTTCATTCCCAACCTGCGCGGATTCCCCCAGGTTGACCGATCCTACTTCGAGGCGCGTATGCGCGGCATGGCGCAGGCTGTTGCCTCCGATACCGCCGCCGAGGTCGAACCCGACTTCTCTGCAATCTGATCATGATCGGACGACGCAAGCGGCCCGATGGCCTGCCCTTCCGCCTTTACGCGCGCTACGGCGATCGCACCACCAGCTTCGGCTACAAGCTCGCCGACGGGAAGTGGGCATTCCGGCTGTCGGCGCCAACGCGCGATGCCGAAGCCGTGGCGGCTATCAAGGACGATGCGATCCGGCGCGCCAACGAACTGAATGGGAACGTGGTCCGATCCGGTACCACTGAGGCACTGTTCGAAAGCTACTTCGACTGGCAGGAATCGCTGCCTAAGGATAGCGAGTTGCGAAAGGCACAAGGCACTTTGGATGAGAACAGGAACGAGGCGAAGCGACTCGTCGGCGTGTTCGGCAAGGTGCGACCTGCTGCCATCAAGCCGGTGCACATCTATCGGTACCTGGCTGATCGGGCCAAGAAGGGTGCGCCGGCCAAGGCCAACAAAGAAATCGCCCTGCTCTCCGCGGTGCTCGAGTACGGGCGGCGCCAGGGTGATCTGGAAGAGAACCCGTGCCGCGGCATCAAGTACAACCCGACGAAGCCAAAGGACCGAGTCGTGACGGATGCCGAGATTGCGCTGATGCGTGACGTGGCGCGCCAGCGTGGCGGGAGCTACCAGATCATGGCGCTGTGTGCCTATACCGCCTTCCTGACAGTCAGCCGCCCAGACGAGATGCGAGGACTGCTGCGTCAGCGGATCCTGCCTGAAGGGTTGCAGGTGCCGATCGGAAAGCGGAAGGCAGGCCAGGCGCAGCGCTGGAAGCTGGTGCACTGGTCGCCCGAGCTGCGCGCGGTGATTGACGAGGCTATGGCCTTGCAGCGCACCGCCGGCATGTATGTCTTCGGGAACACTTCCGGGCAGCAGTACAGTCGCAGCGGGTGGACAACGATCTGGACACGCCTCATGACCTACTGCGAGGCAGAGGCTGCGAAGAAGGAAGTCGCATTCCGCCGCTTCGCCCTGGCAGATATGCGACCCAGCGCGGTCACTGATCGAATGGCTGGTGGAGATACCAAGATCATCGACGCCACGGGTCACACTGATGGCAAGATGGTCGCCAAGGTGTACGACCGTCGCCGCGAGCGCAAAGTGAAAGCGACGCGCTGAAATGCAAAATGCCCGCTCAGTCTGGCGGGCATCTTCCAATTTTGGAAACTCATCTTCCAAAAATCATCGCAAGTCAGTAACTGCAAACCTGCGAAGCATTGATTCTATTGGGGTGGCTGATGGGACTCGAACCCACGACGACAGGAATCACAATCCTGGACTCTACCAACTGAGCTACAGCCACCGTAGAGATTCTTCGCTGCCGGCACTGCCGTTCAACGAAGAACAAGACTATACATGGCTTTTGATTCTGTGGCTAGTATCACGCACAAAAAATTCGACAAGGCTTCCAGATGCTTTATCGACTTCCCTGCCACTTTGCCTCCAGCAGCACAGCTTCCTTGATGGCGGCGATCGTCTCTGCCTCGGTCGGATACAAGGCCAGCAGTCGCTTCGACTTGCCGTTAAGTACATCACTCTGTAGCGCCCTGCCTGATTCGGCCGAAATCCCCGCGTGCCAGCAGTAACGCGCCGTCCATTTCCCGTCCTGTAGTTGCTCAACTACCCATATCACCCGGCAGCCCTCGAAAACTTCGCCGAACGGCTCTTCTGATCCCATTCTGAACCTCCAGGATTCGCTTCCGGGCGCACTCACGGCACTTGCATGCGCAAATGCTTTGGGAGCGACCGGCCAACCCCTACTCTTCTATTCCTCCACTGAGACCACGCCAGACATCGTCGTGGTTCAGCCCGAGCGTCACTCTCATGACACCGGTCGGCATCCTAGCATGGTGGCAGCGCCTGCTCTTCAGTTCTATTACCCGAGAATCACCCCAACAACCGACAAGCACGCGCGTTGAATTTCTTGAGTTTGGATTGATTGCAATCCGCGCTGGCAATGTGAACTGCCTGCCCCACCAATGCAGGGTACAACCTGAAGGCGGTGCTGATAGATACTCTTTCGCGAGGGAAATTGACCCCCCTCGACATTCCCGTCAGGCGACTCTCGAACAAGCGTCGCCTGTTTTTTTGTCAGGCCAGGATAATTGGAATAATTCGTTGCCGGCCAATTATATTATTTCCACCCGACAGGCACGGAACTCTTTCACCACATGTGCGTCGAAGCGCTGTGTCCGAAAAGCATCCTCACAGGTATGGAGACAAAAAAAGAGCCCGCAGCGCGGACTCTCAATTTGCGATCTCAATGCCCTGAAGGCGCTTTCAATGTAGTCGCTGCATGTAGCACACACTATCCGGGCAAACCCAAGGGTCGAGATGTGACGAAACAGGCCCAACAAGAAAAAACAGCCCGCACAAGGCGGGCTGCAAAATCAGTTGAAGAAAGCCCTGTATTCGAGGGCAGGCACAGTTTAAGAACATGAGGCGCCACTGGCGAATTAGGGGAATCCCTTTGCCGGCGCGGGTTTCGGACGGTCCGACGGGCGCAAACGCCTCAGCAGCATACATTTGCGCCCGATCGCATGGCACGAGCGTTCGTTTTTAGAACCTTTCCTCGACATGCAGAAATCTGACTGACATCAAATTACGCCGCTTCCTGGAGGCCTGGACGAAGGTGTGAGCGCGCCTCCTCGAACAGGGCATCAACATCTGCACGGGAGCGCGCTGCGTTCATTCGACGGGCATCGGAAAGCACACGGCGCCAACCACGGCCACCATAGATTCCGCGATGGAGGCCAAGCATATGGCGCGTTGCAGCCCCCATATACCCGCCCTTCTCCACGAGATCGCCGATATATGCCTGCATCGCCAGTTCGGCCATTTCGCGCGTCACGTTAGGCTCAGTCCCGCCATAGAAACGCGCATCCATTTCCGACAGGAAATAGGGATCGTGATAAGCCTGACGCCCGATCATTACGCCGTCGACGTGCCTCAGGTGCTCGTCTATTTCACCGTACGAAACAACGCCACCATTAATCAGGATCTCCAGATGTGGAAATTCCCGCTTTAGCTCATAGGCAACTTCATATCGCAGCGGTGGAATTTCGCGATTCTCCTTTGGGCTCAGCCCCTTCAGAATCGCATTGCGCGCGTGGACGATAAATATGTCACAGCCGGCCTCCGCAATGGTGCCGACAAAATCACGCACAAATCCGTAGTGTTCGATCGTATCAATGCCGATGCGGTGCTTGACCGTCACCGGCACCGACACGACATCGCGCATTGCCTTCACACAGTCGGCCACAAGCTGCGGTTCGGCCATCAGGCACGCACCAAACGCACCGCGTTGCACGCGCTCGGACGGACAACCGCAGTTCAGATTGATTTCCTTGTAGCCCCATTGCTCGCCCAGTTTTGCCGCCTGGGCAAGGTCCGCCGGCTCGCTACCGCCAAGCTGCAGCGCCACGGGTTGCTCCGCCGCACTGAAATCGAGATGCCGCGCGACATCGCCGTGCAGCAGCGCACCAGTCGTCACCATCTCCGTATAGAGCCAGGTGTATTGACTCAGGGCGCGGTGAAACGTCCGACAATGGCGATCAGTCCAGTCCATCATGGGCGCCACAGAAATTCTACGGGGCCTGATATTTCCTTGGATTCCGCCTCTGGAATCGGTTTGCGGGGTGCTGCTGGTCTGTTCCATTGCCTACTGATTCTGCCTGTTTCGTCCCATTTTCCGGGTAAAGCGCCACGATATAGCACCACTATTACTCGTGTAGCACCGGGGCCATGGGGACGATCATGCAACGCGTGCGAAAGGACGGAAGTATAGGGTACACCGCGCAGATTCGCCTGAAGCAAGGCGGCGGCGTGATGTTCACCGAGGCCAAGACGTTTGACCGGAAACAGGCGACCCCATGAGCACCGCCTTTACCCGCGCCTGCAAAATGCTCGAAATCGGCAACCTGCACTTCCATGACATGCGGAACGAGGCAGCATGTGCTCCCAGCACTTTCAGCCCAGGCCTATGGACCACCTGGCGCGACGTAAGCAGAATCAAAACGCCACTAGCGCGCTCAACCCCCGCTATCTGCATAGCGCCCCTCGTCGGGCGCTTTTTTCTGCGACATCGACGCGGCCCGGACTATGGCGTTTCGAGAAGTGCATACACCACGACACGTACGCACCGGAGAATCTGGGGCGCTCGATTGCATAGATGGACAGCAGGATAAGAACGACAGAATCCCTGGAACCTGCCGCGGACGAACAAACTCTGATTGAGCTCGCTCGCATATTTGCCGAAAAGAGCTCGCAAATTCCCGACATCATCCCGCCTTACATTGCATCGTCTCTTGTAGCGAACGAACGACGTTACTACTACGTAGCTGGCAAAGACCGCCAAGGCAGGCCACGCCTTTTCGAGGTGTTTCTGGTGAAGCCGACGGGTGAGTTGGATGCGGTTCCAGCATGTCTTTACCCTGGAGCCGTCCTCGAGCTATTTCCCACAGACCTCCAGATATTGGCCGCACCAGACCCCTGGGGAGGCAAAGTCCCGGACCTGACGACCACGCAGATCGCGGACGGACTACAGTCGATTTATCTCGACGAGCAACGGAACGACTAGCTCTAGTGCGAGCGATAGGACTCACCGATGAAATCCCCTACCCCAGCGCTGCTCCTGCTCGTCTTGGCCGTCTCAGTATTCAACGGCGCCGTCTTCGCAGCACAGCCCATCAACGGGTTCCGCGGTTTGCGCTGGGGTGATCCTGTCTCGTCAATCCCGAATGCCCGGAAAACTCAGAGTCTTGCAATAGGGGAGCACTGTTATGAGCGACCAGACGACACGCTCACAATGGGCAAGGCAACCTTGAGCGACATCCGATATTGCTTCTACAAGGACCGGTTCTCTTCTTTGGTCATTACGTTCGCGAGCGAACGCGACGGCGACGCGATAAAGCTGGCGCTAACCGAAGCATACGGTGTACCAAGCCAGCCCCATCCCGATCTGAAACACCATTACCGATGGCGCACATCCAAGGCCGAAGCGATCCTGGAGTATCGTCCTGAAGGTGGCGCGTTCATCGCCAACTCGGAGGCCCTCCGCCGCGAACGCAAGAACGAAATCAGGTCTAGCACCAAGAACCGCAGCGCCGACCGCTAGGGCGGCCTCGAAGTGGACGTCCGGCCTTTTACTCGTCGCGACGCTCATGGAAATGTGCGCTTCCTCAGCGTTGACCACCTTCGGCTTGCGGCCCGCCCCCAAACGAGCCCCTCCGTTGCGCCCTTTGACTCCAGCCATTTGAGTTCCCATTTGAAAAAGGGGAATTTTTTGCGCGTGAGAGGGCGCGCAATTGAGGTCTCGTGAGTCACTCAGGGTTTTGAGCCACCTCCCTGCCATCGGCGCGTGTGCCTGCCTCGGTCTGATATTTAGCGCCAACCTCTTTGCAGTCGGCGCCAAACCGGCTCTTTACGGGCACCTCAGGGACGACCAGACGGTCGAATTTTTCCTGAAGCGGGACAGACCCATCAGCGGGGAAGGTATGAAGGTGAAACCGACAATCTATGCCGTCTACGCAGTCATCCTAGCCACCGTGATCTGACGAGAAACTCTCGGTCAGGACGCCTTGGCGGCACCAACTATTTGCGGACAAGTTCTTAACGAGGAGTCTCGCCGGTTATGCAAGTGGAAAAGAAGATCACTGCCAAAATCACATTCTGGTTCGAACAATCCATCCTTGTGGCTGCTCAGATCCTGCTGATGGCGGTAATCTTGGCGATGGTCATTCAGCTTTGGATCATGTTTTCATCCGATATTCTCGAGCGCGTTAGCAGCATCGATACCGTCCCGGAGTTGATGAAGTCGGTGCAGACAGCCTTTTCCGGCGTACTGCTCATCATTCTCGGGCTCGAACTTATGGAAACACTGCGCGTCTATTTCAGATCGCACCGCGTTCGGCTGGAAACCATCTTGGCCGTGGCCATCATTGCCGTCGGCCGCCACGTGATTAATTTAGATGTGGAACACATGTCGGGCAGTGCCCTGATGGGCGTGGCCGCGGTGGTGCTCTCGCTAACGGGTGGTTACTTTCTGGTTCGATTCAAGTCGGCACCATCCGCAGATTGAGAACATCAAACCCGTCCGCAGGTCTACCTGGCGTGCCCTCAGCGCCAACGCCGACGGCCTCCGACAAAGCAACGTCGCTCGCGCCGCTCCGGAGCCGACGAACTACACCGGCAACATCGCTCAGCTCGCGACGACGCGCCAACACGCCTTCGCCCAGGGAGTCGCTCCGAATGGAGTCCACAAGTTTGTGCATGTCATGCCGGCTTTTTTTGGCGGCCGCGCCCACTCTAGCGAACCACACGAAAGACAACCACGCCATGCACCGATCTTCATTCGTGTGAACGCTGACGCCGATGCCATCATGCTGCGTCGAAATAATTCTGGACTTTTGACAATCATGCCAAAAACACAAAAACATAAAGCCCGCGCGGCATGAACCGAGCGGGCTTTCGAATCTGGTTGCGGGGGCAGGACTTGAACCTGCGACCTTCGGGTTATGAGCCCGACGAGCTGCCAACTGCTCCACCCCGCGGGGCGAACTATACGCGGATCTGCAGCGCATTGATACAAGAAAATGCAAAAAAGCCCGCGCGGCGTGAACCGTACGGGCTTTGGGCGTAACTCAGCAATTTGCGAAGAAAATTCTGGCCGCTGTCACACCCCGATCAGGCTCTGCGCTCCAACCATGGAGAAGCGGCACGAAAGACGCGGGCATTTGCAGCCACGAATCGGGCCTCAAGAAGGAAGATGCGAAAGCACACGCGACTTGCCGATTTGGGACAGGCCGAGGCATCGCCCGCACATCAACGCAGCTGCCAACAAAAACGGCGCCCAAAGGCGCCGTCACGATACTCGGACTGCTATCCGCTGCAATCAGCGCGGTGCGTTCGTTTCCACCCAGGCCGCGAAAGTCGTCAGGTACTTGTTCAGGAAGCCACGCGTGGATTCATTGGCGATATTGCCATGATCGTCGAAGAGCTTGTCCACACCGCTGATATAGGCCTCGGGCTGCTGCAGCACCGGGACATTCAGGAAAACCAGCGACTGGCGCAGATGGTGGTTGGCGCCGAAACCGCCGATATTGCCCGGCGATGCGCTGATCACACCGCCCGGCTTGCCATCCCAGGCGCTCTGGCCATAGGGGCGCGAGCCAACGTCGATCGCGTTCTTAAGTGCGGCTGGCACCGAGCGGTTGTACTCGGGCGTCACAAACAACACGGCGTCAGCACGACGAACACGGTCGCGGAATGCCACCCATTCCGCCGGCGGATTGGCATCGTCGTCCTGGTTGTACAGCGACAGCTGCCGGATCTCGACAATCTCGAGCTTCAGCTGCGGCGGCGCGAGCGCCGCGAGGGCCTTGGCCAGTTTCAGGTTGAAGGAGTCCTTGCGCAGGCTTCCCACCAATACGGCAACATCGCGAGGATTGCTCATAACGGTTCCTTTCACGGCTTGAACGAGTTCGAACGAAGTGAAGCCTGACCCGCGACAACGCTGCGGGCCAGTCCAGCCGACACTCTACTCGACTTACGCGCCCAGCGTGGCCAAGGGATGGTCATCCTTGCGCCACGGACTATCGAAGAACGCACGCACGCGCGCCGCACTTACCTCGTCCAGGCGTGGCGGATTCCACTTCGGCTGGTGGTCCTTGTCGATCACCAGCGCGCGGATTCCCTCGATGCCGTCGCCGTGACGGAACACGTCATGCATCATGTCGAGTTCCATCCGCAGTTCATCCTCGAGCGACATCGTGCGAGCGCGGCGGATCTGTTCGAGCGTGACGCAGAGCATCAGCGGTGAGCGGCTGCGCAGCGTGGCGGCGGTTTGCGCGGCCCAATCGCCATCGGCGTCGCTGACGGCTGCCAGAATCGCCTGTGCGGAGGCGCCGGCGAACAAGCTATCGATCAGGGCAGCATTCGAAGCCAGCTGGCTGGTGGATGGCACGCAGGCGTCGGCGTGCTGGCGCGTGAACGACGCAATCTGCTCGAGCACCGCTTCGCCACTGGTGAACTGCCGCGCCTGCAGCGATGCAACCATCTCGGCGATCGCGTTCGTTGGCAGATAGGCATCGGCCAGCTTCGCGTAAATGGCATCGGCCGCGCCGATCACCGCGCCAGTAAGGCCCAGGTACTCGCCGATATGGCCTTGCGTGCGCGCCAGGAACCATCCACCGCCAACATCGGGGAACAGACCGATATTGGTCTCCGGCATCGCCATCTTCGTCCGCTCGGTGACGATGCGCAGCCGCGCACCTTGCGAGATCCCCATGCCACCGCCCATGACCACGCCGTCCATCAGCGCGATGTAAGGCTTGGCATAGCGATGGATCAGATGGTTGAGCGCATATTCCTCGACGAAGAACTGGTCCAGCAGCGGATCGTTCGCCTGGTGCGCCTGGTAGAACCAGCGGATATCGCCGCCGGCGCAGAATGCCTTGCCGCCCGCGCCAGCCACTACCACGGCGTGGACTGCGGGATCGTTCTCCCAGTTTTGCAGTGCGCCGGTGATCGCGCGAATCATCTCGAGCGACAGCGCGTTGAGGGCCTGCGGCCGGGTCAGTGTCAGATACGCCACGCCGCCCTGCACCTGGGTCGATACAAACTCCGTCATTTCTGCCTCCATTATTGCAGGCAGCGATTCTACGACAGACCCGCCTAAGCGCCTGCCAGGGCACACCGCGGGAAACCCCCAATGCGCGTATGCGTATGGAGGAATCCCTCCATGCGAAACTGCGAAAAATATGCACACTGTCGGCCATGACACCCCAAACCCCTGCCCCCGAGGCGTTCGATCCCGGCCTGATTCTCCTGGCCTTTGCGCCGGTCTTCGTGCTGACGATAGGCTGGGAAGCCTGGTACTGGTGGAAGCGCGATCGCTCGGTTTATAGCTGGCGCGACACGCTCTCGAATGCCACGCTTGCGCTGATGCATCAGGCATCTGATGCGCTGTTTCTCTGGCTGATGGTTCGCACGATCTACACGTGGTGCTACGCGCACGGGCTTCGCGCGGTGCCGGAAACCTGGTGGTCGTTCGCGCTGCTGTTGATCCTGCAGGACTTCCTCTACTACTGGTTCCATCGTGCCAGCCACCGGGTCCGCTGGATGTGGGCGTCGCACGTGGCGCACCACTCGTCGGAGGGCATGAACTTCTCGACGGCCTTCCGGCAGAGCCTGACCTACCCGATCTCCGGCATGTGGATATTCTGGATCCCTCTGGCCCTCATCGGCTTCACGCCTGACTGGGTGATCCTTGCGGTGGGACTGAACCTGGCATTCCAGTTCTTCGTGCACACGCGACTGGGGCGACGCTGGCCGCTGGTTGAGAGGCTCGTCAACACACCATCGGTCCATCGCGTCCACCACGCGAAGAATCCTCAGTACATCGACCGCAACTACGCCGGAGTGCTGACGATCTGGGACCGGATCTTCGGTACCTTCGTGCCCGAAGAGGAAGCGCCGCAGTACGGCATTACGCGGCAGGTCCGCACCTACAACCCGCTGACGCTGACATTCCACGAATGGCGCGACATGTTCGCGGATGCCTGGCGCGAGCGTGACCCACGATATCTGTGGAAGCCGCCCGAGTGGCGCAGCCCTCGATCCGCATTGATGCCCGGTGCGGGCCAAACGCCCGCTGCCGGGCACGGACAGCGCTCCGACGCGATCTGATACGAACCTGCGCACTTGGGGCGGCAAGCGCCCATAAAAAAACCGCGCCACACCGGGCGCGGTTTCTTCTTCGAGCGGATGCCTGTCAGGCCACCGATTCGCGCGAGGCGCGCTTGCGCTCGTGCTCCTTCAGGTGGCGCTTGCGCAGACGGATGCTCTTCGGCGTGATCTCCACCAGTTCGTCGTCGGCGATGAATTCCACCGCGTACTCGAGCGACATCTGGATCGGCGGAACCAGTCGTACCGCTTCGTCGGTACCCGAGGCACGGACGTTGGTCAGCTGCTTGCCCTTGATCGGGTTCACGACGAGGTCGTTGTCACGGCTGTGGATGCCGATGATCATGCCTTCGTACAGGGCATCGCCCGGCTTCACGAACATGCGGCCGCGATCCTGCAGCTTCCACAGTGCGTAGGCCACGGCGTCGCCATCGTCCTGCGAGATCAGCACGCCGTTGTGGCGTTCGCCCAGGCCGCCTTCGCGCACCGGCGCGTAGTCGTCGAAGATGTGGCTGATCAGGCCGGTACCACGCGTCAGCGTCAGGAATTCACCCTGGAAGCCGATCAGGCCACGCGCCGGAATACGGTATTCCAGGCGGGTGCGGCCCTTGCCGTCCGATGCCATGTCGAGCAGTTCACCCTTGCGGCGGCCCAGCTCTTCCATTACCGAACCCTGGTGGCCGTCTTCCACGTCCACGGTCAGCAGTTCGTACGGCTCGTTCTTGACGCCGTCGATTTCCTTGAACACCACGCGCGGGCGCGACACGGCCAGCTCGTAGCCTTCACGACGCATGTTTTCCAGCAGGATGGTCAGGTGCAGTTCGCCACGACCCGAGACTTCGAAGATCGTATCGTCGCCGGTCTCAGCCACACGCAGCGCGACGTTCGACTTCAGCTCGCGGTCCAGACGCTCGCGCAGCTGGCGGCTGGTCACGAACTTGCCTTCGCGGCCGGCCAGCGGCGACGTGTTGACGCAGAAGTTCATCGTCAGCGTCGGCTCGTCCACCTTCAGCATCGGCAGCGCATCCTGGGCCTCGGGGGCGCACACGGTGCAGCCAATGCCCAGTTCCTCGATACCGTTGATCAGCACGATGTCGCCGGCTTCCGCCTCGTCCACGATCTCGCGCTCCAGGCCGCTGAACTTCAGCACCTGGTTGATACGGCCCTTGATCGGGTTGCCTTCCGGACCGAACTTGACCACCACGTCCTGCAGCGGCTTGGCGCGGCCACGCGAGATACGGCCGACGCCGATCTTGCCGACGTAGCTCGAGTAGTCCAGCGAGATGATTTGCATCTGCAGCGGACCGTTCGGGTCATCGTTACGCACTGGCACCTTGTCCAGCACGGTTTCGAACAGCGGCTTCATGTCGCCGTCGCGCACGTCTTCGGTCAGGCCGGCATAGCCATTCAGGCCCGAGGCGTACACCACGGTGAAGTCCAGCTGCTCGTCGTTGGCGCCGAGCTTGTCGAACAGGTCGAAGGTCTGGTTGATCACCCAGTCCGGACGAGCGCCCGGGCGGTCAACCTTGTTGATCACGACGATCGGCTTCAAGCCCAGTGCCAATGCCTTGCGCGTCACGAAACGCGTCTGCGGCATCGGGCCTTCCACGGCATCCACCAGCAGCAGCACGCCGTCGACCATCGACAGCACGCGCTCCACTTCACCGCCGAAGTCGGCGTGTCCCGGGGTGTCGACGATATTAATGTGCGTGCCGTTGTACTCAACGGCACAGTTCTTCGCGAGGATGGTAATCCCGCGTTCCTTTTCCAGGTCGTTCGAGTCCATCACCCGTTCGGCGATTTGCTGGTTCTCGCGGAAGGTGCCTGCCTGGCGCAGGAGTTGGTCGACCAGGGTGGTCTTGCCATGATCAACGTGAGCGATGATGGCGATATTACGGATGGCGCGGGTCATTGCGGCGTCCCCTGAAGGCGGAGCGATCGAAAAAATTAACCCAACATTCTAGCATGTTGCAGCGCGGAACGATGTGCTTTTGCTCAGAATAGATCAAGGGACACCATTGCGTTTCCTGCAATGGCAAATTTCTATTGTTGCCATATCATTAGCACATGCTTATATTTGCCCAGGCAAAGATTGCAGCGACAAGAGATGACGTCAAACACACCCGGCGACCTGTTCGATCCGGATCACTATGAAATCGGCAAAAGTGTCGGCTATCTGCTCGCCCGCGCCAAGAGCGCGCTCTCCCAGGGCGTTGAGCAGGAGGTCAGCAGCCTGGACATGACGCACGCCCAGGCCAGTTGCCTGATGATGCTGGCCAAGGGCGAGGCCACAACGGTGACCGACCTGGCCCGCAATCTCAATACAGATGCCGGCTCGGTAACCCGGCTCCTGAGCCGCATGGAAAAGCGCGGCCTGATCGAACGCACGCGGCGCGACGATGATCGCCGCGTGGTGGATCTGTCGCTGACCGCCGAAGGTGAAGCCATGGTCGAAAAACTGCCCGTGGTGTTTTGCAACGTGATGCGCCGACACTTCGTGGGATTCAGCCAGGAAGAAATAGAGAGCCTGCGCGACATGTTGCTAAGGCTGATCGCCAACAACGGTGGCGTTGCGTCGGCGGCCAGTTGTCCGCTCGAAAGGAACACGGGATAGCGCTGAACAAATATTCGAATCGAGGATAAGCGCCCTTCCCGTTGAAGCAAGATCTGGTCACAGTCACACAATGAATCTCTCCCCTTCCTCCACCCTCGGCCGCAATGGCGTTGCGGCCCGCACCGGCAGCCTGGCCTTGACGGTCCTGGCTGCCGCTGTCATTTCCGGCTGTGCCGCGCTGGGTAATTCGCACAGCACGCAGACGATGGCCGAACCCGGCACGATGGCCTCGCCGCAGACGTTCACCGCCGATCACGGCCAATGGCCGTCACAGGACTGGGTCGACCAGTTCCATGATCCGCAACTGCGCGCACTGGCCGACGAAGCCGTCAAGGACAACCCGAACCTGCAGGTCGCGCTGGCACGCCTGGAGGCGTCGCGCGCAATGGCCGATGCCACGCGCGCGGCGCTGTACCCGAGCGTCGATTTCGAAGGCAGCATCATTCGCCAGCGCTTCTCGGCCACCGACCTCTTCACTGGCACGCCGTTAGCGGGCTCCTGGCAGAACCAGTCCCGCCTGCAGTTCGGACTGTCGTGGGATCTCGACTTCTGGGGCAAGAATCGCGACGCGCTCGAAGCTGCCCTGTCGGATGACCGCTCAATGGAGGCCGAGAGCCAGGCCGCACGCCTGATGCTCACCACGTCGATCGCACGCAGCTACAACCGGCTGGCCGCGCTCTTCGCGCAGCGGGACGTGGCCGAACGTGCCATCGCCCAGCGCCGGGACCTGACCGATCTGTCCCGTCAGCGGCTGGCCGCTGGCCTCGACACCCAGGTGGAAACCACGCAGGCCCGTGCCACGGTTGCATCGGCGCAAACGGAACTGCAGGCCATCGACGAGGAAATCGCCCTGGCGCGCAACCAGATCGCCGCGCTGCTCGGCAAGGGTCCGGACCGCGGCCTGCAGATCACGCGCCCGACGCTGCTGGCTAACCCGACGCCACAATTGCCGGACGACCTGACGATCGGCCTGATCGGCCGCCGCCCCGACCTCGTTGCCGCCCGCTGGCGCGTGGAGGCCACGTCCAAGGACATCAGCGTCGCCAAGAAGGAATTCCTGCCCGACGTGACACTGACCGCGTTCGCCGGCCTGGCGTCGCTGGACCCCGCCAACCTGTTGATGAGTGTCAGCCGCACGTTCGGCTTCGGCCCGACGCTGCGCCTGCCGATCTTCGAAGGTGGCCGCCTGCGCGCCAACCTCAAGGGCAAGTACGCGCAGTACGACATCGCCGTGGCCAGCTATAACCAGACGCTGGTCGACGCGCTGCGCGAGGCCGCCGATACGGTGATCAGCATCCGCAGCGTTGATCAGCAGATCAAGACGCAGCGCGAAGCACTCGAACTGGCCGAGCACGCGTACTCGCTGGCCACCACGCGCTACAAGGCCGGCCTCGGCACGCAGTTGACCGTGTTGAACGCGGAGAGCACCGTGCTGCAGCAACGCCGTCAGGCGACAGATCTGCAGGCGCGCCGCCTGGATCTGCAGATGGGCCTGATCAAGGCTCTCGGCGGCGGCTATCACGAGGAAGCCGACGAAAAAGCCGGGGCCGTAGAACAGAACACGGAAAAGGGCACCCGGGGCTGATACGCCGGGCAATGCAAGACACGACGAAAATACGTACGAGATCGATATGAGCAACAACCAGCAATCGGCCAGCCAGAAACCCGCTCCAACCGGTGACAGCAAGCGCAAGCGCCTGCTCACGACGCTCACTGCCGCGATCGTGGTGGCCGGCATCGGCTATGGCCTGTACTGGGGCCTCTACGCCCGGCACTTCGAAAGCACCGATGATGCCTATGTGGCCGGCAACGTGGTCCAGGTGACCCCGCTGGTGGGCGGCACGGTGGTGTCAATCGCCGCCGACGACACGCAACTCGTCACCGCTGGCCAGCCGCTGATCCAGCTTGACCGCGCCGACACGCAGGTGGCCATGGAACAGGCCGAAGCCCAACTCGCGCAAGCCGTGCGTGAAGTGCGCACGCTCTACGTGAACAACGCCTCACTGGCTGCGAACGTGGCATTGCGCGATGCCGATGTGGCCAAGGCACGCGATGACCTGCGCCGCCGCCAGGCGATTGCCGGCTCGGGCGCAGTCTCGAGCGAGGAAATATCGCACGCCCAGACCGCGCTGAAAGCGGCCGAGTCGGCGCTGCTTGCCTCGAAGGAGCAGCTCGCGTCGAATCAGGTATTGACCGACCAGACCACCGTGGAAAAGCACCCGAACGTGCAGCGCGCTGCCGCCAATCTGCGTTCGGCCTACCTGTCGTTCGCCCGCTCCACGCTGCCGGCGCCGGTCACCGGCTACGTGGCCAAGCGCTCGGTGCAGGTTGGCCAGCGCGTGGCCGCCGGCACACCGCTGATGGCCGTGGTGCCACTCGATCAGGTCTGGGTCGATGCCAACTTCAAGGAAGTGCAGATCACCCATATGCGCATCGGCCAGCCGGTGGAACTGGAAGCTGACGTCTATGGCTCGAAGGTGAAGTACCAGGGCCATGTCGAGGGCTTCTCGGCCGGTACCGGGGCGGCGTTCTCGCTCCTGCCCGCGCAGAACGCCACCGGCAACTGGATCAAGGTGGTGCAGCGTCTGCCGGTGCGTATCGCGCTGGACGCCCAACAACTCAAGGAGCATCCGCTGCGTGTCGGCCTGTCGATGAACGTCACCGTTGACGTGCGCAAGGAAGAAGGCGCAGCGATGGTCACCGCAGCCAACGCCCGGCCGCTGCAGACGGACGTCTATGACAAGGTGGCGCAAGATGCCGACGAACTGATCGCCCGCATCATCTCCGTCAACAACGGCGGCCGCACGCCGGCACCGGCGGCGCCGGGCGGCGCCAGCGCGGCACGCGCAGCGGCCAAGCCTGCCAACACCTGATTCGCGGCCTGAGAAGTCCATGGCAGATTCCATTACCGCAGTGCCGGATTCCGGCGCGACGCCGGCCCCAAAGCCGAAGCCAGCGCCAGCCCGACATGCCGCGCCCCCTCCGCTAACGGGCGGCAAGCTCGTCATTGGCACCATCGCCCTGTCGCTGGCCACGTTCATGAACGTGCTCGACTCGTCGATCGCCAACGTGTCGATCCCGGCCATCTCGGGCGACCTCGGCGTGTCGCCGAACCAGGGCACCTGGGTCATCACGTCGTTCGCCGTCGCCAACGCCATTTCGGTGCCGCTGACGGGCTGGCTGACCACGCGTTTCGGCGCCGTGCGATTGTTCGTGCTGTCGATCTTGCTGTTTGTGCTCTCGTCCTGGCTGTGCGGCGTGGCACCGAACCTGGAGACGCTGCTGGCCGCGCGCGTGCTGCAAGGCGCCGTTGCCGGGCCGATGATCCCGCTGTCGCAGTCGCTGCTGCTGGCTAGCTATCCGGTTGCCAAGAGTTCGATGGCGCTGGCGCTATGGGGCATGACTACACTCGTAGCGCCGATCATGGGCCCCCTGCTTGGCGGCTGGATCTCCGACAACATGACATGGCCGTGGATTTTCTATATCAACGTGCCGATCGGCATCATGACCGCGTATGCCACATGGGCCATCTATCGTGATCGCGAAACACCGACGAAGATCCTGCCAATCGACCGCATCGGCCTGGCTCTCCTCGTGATCTGGGTGGGGTCGATGCAGCTCATGCTCGACAAGGGCAAGGAACTTGACTGGTTCCATTCCTCGATCATCGTGACGCTGACGGTGGTGGCGGTAGTCGGATTCCTGTTCTTCCTGATCTGGGAGAACTATGAGAAGCACCCGATCGTCGACATTCACCTGTTCAAGGGACGCAACTTCGCCGCGGGCGTGGTGGCAATCTCCGTGGCGTACGGGCTGTTCTTCGGCAACCTGGTGATTCTGCCACTGTGGCTGCAGACCATCATCGGCTACACCGCGACGGACGCCGGTCTGGTGATGGCGCCAGTGGGGATCTTCGCGATCATCCTGTCGCCAATCATCGGCCGCATCCTGCCGAAGGTCGACTCTCGCTGGGTGGCAACCGCTGCGTTCATTACGTTTGGCGTGGTCAGTTTCATGCGTGCTGGCTTTACCACAACCGTTGATACGCGCGCGCTGATCATCCCGACGCTGATACAAGGCGCCGCAATGGCGATGTTCTTCATCCCGCTGACGTCGATCATCCTGTCTGGCCAGCCGGCCGAGAAGATCCCGGCGGCTTCCGGTTTGTCGAACTTCGTGCGGATCACATTCGGCGCGATCGGCGCTTCGATCTCGACGACGATCTGGGAGAACCGCTCGGCGCTGCACCACGCCCAGTTGGTCGAACAGATCAATCCGTATAACCCGACGTACCAGGCACAGCTCGACCACCTGATGTCGATGGGGATGAGCCGGATGCAGGCGATCGGCCTGATGGAGCGGAATATCTCGCAGCAGGCATCGATGCTCGGCGCCAACGACATCTTCTGGATTTCCGGCGTGCTGTTCTTCGTGCTGATCGGCTTTGTCTGGCTGACCAAGCGCGCCAAGGGCGGCGGCGGCGCGGAAGCGGCCGGGGCGCACTGACGTCGAACATCGAATAAAAAAGGCATCGGGTTCATCCGATGCCTTTTTTACGTGGGCGTGACTTGTGCCGCGTCCTAGAGTTTGACTAGCCGCTCGGGGCGCAAGGCCCCTTCCTTCATCCGCGCCACGCCAAGCAGACGCCCTTCGTCGCCATAGACACGTGCCAGCGTGCCCTCATCCGGCACCTGCCCTTCCGGCAGATCGCGGCGTGCGATGCGCTGGCCTTGCAGAAAGCGCCCCGTCGCGGCGGCATCGAGATGCACCGGCGGGCACCGTTGCAGCAAGGCGTCGACAGGCGCGAGCATTCCCGGCCGTGCCTCGTCAGCCTGTGCATCAATCTGCTCGAGCGTGACCGCGCCTTCCAGCGTCAGATCTCCGACAGCGGTTCGGCGCAGCCCGGTCAGGTGCGCGCCGCAACCCAGCGCCTCACCGATGTCTTCGGCCAGCGTGCGGATGTAGGTGCCCTTGCTGCACGTGACACGCATCGTGAACGTCGCCGCAGGCAAATCAACGTCCAGCAGCGTGATGGCGTGAATCGTCACTTGCCGCGCGGCGCGCTCGACGGTCTGTCCGGCCCGCGCATACTCGTACAGCGGCTTGCCGTCCTTCTTGAGTGCCGAGTACATCGGCGGCACCTGTTCGATCTCGCCGGTAAAGCGCGCAATCGCCGCATCAAGTGCGGCGCGATCGCATGTCACCGACCGCTCGACGACGATCTCGCCCTCGGCATCGCCTGTGGTCGTCGTCGCGCCGAGCCGGACTTTCGCCTCGTAGGTCTTGTCCGCGTCGAGCAGATCCTGGGAGAACTTGGTGGCCTCGCCAAAACACAGCGGCAGCAGCCCAGTCGCCAGCGGATCCAGCGTGCCCGTGTGGCCAGCCTTGTTCGCGCGCAGCAGTCGCTTGGCGCGTACCAGCGCATCGTTGGACGACAGCCCCAGAGGCTTGTCGAGCAGCAGCACACCGTGCACGTCGCGGCGTGGCAGCCGGGGCGGTCGGGTCGCGGAGGAATCGGTCATTGCAGGGGAGGAAAAACGTGGTGCCGGCATCCACCGGCACCACTTGGGCAACCGTGGACTTACTCGTCGTCCTTGGCGCGCGTGGCGTTCGCTTCGTTGATCAGCTTCGACATCTCGATCGCGTGCTCCACCGACGTATCGTGATGGAAATGCAGCGTCGGCACGGTATGGATATGCAGCCGCTTGAACAGCAACGAATGGAGGTAGCCGGCCTTTTCCTTGAGGATGGCGGCAGCCGTCTCGGGTTCGGCGCCGAGCACCGTGAAGTAGACCTTGGCATGCGCGTAGTCGGGCGTCAGCGCCACCGACTGCAGCGTTACCAGGCCCAGGCGCGGATCGCGAATCTCGCGCTGGATCATCTCCGCCAGTTCCTTCTGGATCTGATCGGAGAGGCGCAGGTTACGGGAGGTGATATTGCCTTTCTTGGCCATTCAAAACTGAGCGTGAGCAGAAGTGAAAACGGCAGGCCGGAGCCTGCCGTCTTTACGTATCGCCTTACAGCGTACGCGCCACCTCTGTGATTTCGTACACCTCGAGCTGGTCGCCTTCCTGAACGTCGTTGAAGTTCTTGATCGACAGACCGCACTCGAAGCCTTGCTTGACTTCCTTGACGTCGTCCTTGAAACGCTTGAGCGAGTCGAGTTCGCCGTCGTGGATAACCACGTTGTTGCGCAGCACGCGCACCATCGAGTTCCGCTTGATGAGACCGTCGGTGACCATACAGCCAGCCACCGCACCCACCTTCGGCACACGGAAGACCTGACGGACTTCCACCTGACCGATCGTGGTCTCGCGCTTCTCCGGTGCCAACATGCCCGACATGGCCGCCTTGATCTCGTCTACCGCATCGTAAATGATGTTGTAGTAGCGGATGTCGATGCCGTTGTGCTCGGCCAGCTTGCGCGCGCCTGCGTCGGCACGCACGTTGAAGCCGATGATGACCGCCTTCGATGCCGTCGCCAGGTTGACGTCCGACTCCGAGATGCCACCCACGCCACCGTGCACGATCTGCACGCGCACTTCGCCCGTCGACAGCTTCTGCAGCGACTGCACCAGCGCTTCCTGCGAACCCTGCACGTCGGCCTTCACGATCAACGGCAGCGTCTGCACTTCGCCTTCGGCCATCTGCTCGAGCATCGTTTCCAGCTTGGCGGCCTGCTGCTTCGCAAGCTTCACGTCGCGGAACTTGCCCTGACGGAACAGCGCGATTTCGCGCGCCTTGCGTTCGTCCGGCAGCACCAGCACTTCCTCACCGGCGGCAGGCACTTCCGACAGACCCTGGATTTCCACCGGGATCGACGGGCCAGCTTCCTTGGAGGGCTTGCCGTTTTCGTCCAGCATCGCACGCACACGGCCATAGGCGCTACCAGCCAGCACCACATCGCCACGCTTGAGCGTGCCGCTGCTGACCAGGATCGTCGCGATCGGGCCCTTGCCCTTGTCGAGCTGGGCTTCCACCACCAGGCCTTTGGCCGGGGCGTCCACCGGTGCACGCAGTTCCAGCACTTCGGCCTGCAGCAGCACGTTTTCGAGCAGATCGTCGATGCCCTGGCCGGTCTTGGCCGAAACAGGCACGAACGGCGACTCGCCACCGTACTCTTCGGGCACGACCTGCTCTGCCACCAGTTCCTGCTTGACGCGGTCCGGGTTGGCTTCGGGCTTGTCGACCTTGGTGATCGCCACCACGATCGGCACACCGGCAGCCTTGGCGTGCGCAATCGCTTCCTTGGTCTGCGGCATCACGCCGTCATCGGCGGCCACTACCAGAATCACAATGTCGGTTGCCTTGGCGCCGCGGGCACGCATGGCCGTGAAGGCCTCGTGACCCGGGGTATCCAGGAACGTGATCACGCCGCGATCGGTTTCCACATGGTAGGCACCGATGTGCTGCGTAATGCCGCCCGCTTCGCCCGCTGCAACCTTCGTGCGGCGGATGTAGTCGAGCAGCGAAGTCTTGCCGTGGTCGACGTGACCCATCACCGTCACCACCGGCGGACGCGGCAGCATCTCGGCATCGGCGTGATCCTCGCCATCCACCACCAGCAGCGCTTCAGGATCGTCCAGCTTCGCGGCGAACGCCTTGTGGCCCATTTCTTCCACCACGATCATGGCGGTTTCCTGGTCCAGCACCTGGTTGATCGTCACCATCTGGCCGAGCTTCATCATCTGCTTGATGACCTCGGATGCCTTCACGGCCATCTTGTGCGCCAGATCGGCCACCGAGACGGTTTCCGGCACGTGCACTTCACGTACCACCGGTTCGGTTGGCGCCTGGAAGTTGCTGCGTGCGTCATCGGCATTGTGCTTGCCGCCACGGCCACGCGGGCCGCTGCGCCAGCCACCGACACCGCCGGACGAATCGCCGCGCGTCTTCAGGCCACCGCCCTTCTTGCCGCGGCTGCTTTCATCCTGCCAGGTACCGGTCTTGCCACCCTTGGCGCCCTTCTTGTCGCCAGCGGCAGCCGTGGTCGTCGTGGCCGCCGGTGCGGGCTTCTTGTCGTCCTTCTTCGCTTCGGTCGTGGCGCCAGCCGGCTTCACCGGCTTGTGCAGCGTGCCGGTCTGCTCGGCCTTCTTTTCCTCGGCCTTGCGCTCCGACGGCGCCTTCAGCACACGTGCCGGCGCATTCAGCATCTGCTGAATCGCGCGGGCTTCCGCTTCGGCGGCTTCGCGGCGGCGACGGGCGGCAGCATCCTGCTCGGCACGCGCCTTGTCGGCTGCAGCCTTCGCGCTGTCCTGCTCGGCGCGCGCCTTGTCGACAGCAGCCTTGGCGTCGTCGGCGTTCTTCTGCGCTTGCGCGCGTTCCGTGGCCAGACGTGCCTTGTCGTCTTCTGCCTTCTTGCGCGCGGTTTCCTCGGCGGCGTCGGCTGCGGCCTGTGCGGCGGCAGCTTCTTCAGCAGCCTTCTGGGCCAGCAGCTCGGCCTGGCGGCGCTGTTCGGCCTCCAGGGCTTCCTGCTTGGCGCGGCGTTCGGCTTCCTCGCGCTCGGCGGCCTCGCGGGCTGCCTGAGCCTCGGCTTCCTGACGTGCCAGGGCCTCGGCCTGCTCGCGGCGCTGTTCCTCATCGCGACGCACTTCCTCGGCAACGGCCTCGGCCGATTCCTGGGCGTCGGCGCCGTCGCCGTGAGATTCCACGTCGTCACGCTTGATCAGGACGCGCTTCTTGCGCACCTCCACCTGCACCGTGCGTGTCTTGCCGGTGGAGTCGGATTGGCGGATCTCGGAAGTCTCACGCTTGGTCAGCGTGATCTTCTTGCGCGCGCTGTCGTCGGACTGACCATGCGACCGCTTCAGGTAATCCAGCAGCCTGGTCTTGTCCGATTCGGTGATGACGTCGTCTGGCGTTGCTTTGCCCACCCCAGCTGCCTGCAATTGTTCCAGCAGTGCAGCAGGGCTGCGGCTCAGTTCTGCGGCCAGTTGGGCAACTGTTGTGCTTGCCATTCAAACCCTTTCAATGCTCGGTTTCTACGTCGGGACAATTCGTGTGCGGAAAGCGCGTCCAGGCTTCACCCCGGACGTGTCCCTCAGTTAAACCAATGTTCCCGTGCTTTCATGATCAGCGCCTTGGCTTCTTCCTCGCCCACGCCGGCCAGTTCGACCAGTTCGTCCACGGCCAGCTCGGCCAGGTCGTCGCGTGTGTGGATGTTGCCTTCGGCCAGTTTGCCGATCAGCTCGGGCGTCAGGCCGTCGAGCGAGCGCAGATCCTGCGACACCTCTTCCACCTTTTCTTCCCGGGCCAGTTCCATCGTCAGCAGCGCATCGCGGGCGCGATTGCGCAGCTCGTTGACGGTGTCCTCGTCGAATGCCTCGATTTCCATCATTTCACTGATGGGCACGTAGGCCACTTCTTCCAGCGAGGAGAATCCTTCCTCGATCAGAATGTCCGCCACTTCCTCGTCCACGTCCAGCTTGGCCATGAACAGCTTGCGCACCACTTCGCTTTCCTCGGCCTGCTTCTGCGCCGATTCTTCCTGCGTCATGATGTTGATCTGCCAGCCGGTCAGCTCCGACGCCAGGCGTACGTTCTGACCACTGCGGCCGATGGAGACGGCGAGGTTTTCCTCGTCGACCACCACGTCCATGCTGTGCTTCTCTTCGTCGACCACGATCGACTGCACCTGTGCCGGTGCCAGCGCGCCGATGACGAACTGCGCCGGATCTTCCGACCACAGCACGATGTCCACGGCCTCGCCGCCGATCTCGTTACGCACGGCCGTCACGCGCGTGCCACGCACGCCCACGCAGGTACCGATCGGATCGATTCGCTTGTCATGCGCCACCACGGCGATCTTCGCGCGCACGCCCGGATCGCGTGCGGCAGCCTTGATCTCCAGCAAGCCCTGTTCCATTTCAGGCACTTCGTTCTCGAAGAGCTTGATCAGGAACTCAGGCGCGGTACGCGACAGCTCGATCTGCGGGCCACGCGCGGCGCGGTCCACATTGAGGATATACGCGCGCACACGGTCGCCGGTGCGCAGGTTTTCCTTCGGAATGATCTGGTCACGTGCCAGCAGCGCTTCCACGCGGCCCGACTCGACGATCAGGCCCTTCTTGTCGGCGCGTTTGACCGTGCCGGTCATGATCTTTTCGCCACGATCCAGATAATCATTCAGGATCTGCTCGCGCTCGGCGTCACGAATACGCTGCAGGATGACCTGCTTGGCCGCCTGCGCGCCGATACGGCCGAACTCGACCGACTCGATCTGCTCTTCGATGTAGTCGTCGAGCTGGATATCGGCATTCTGCTCACGTGCCTCGAACAGCAGGATCTGCTTGTCCGGCTCCTGCAGACCTTGTTCATCAGGAACGACGAGCCAGCGGCGGAACGTCTCGTGCTCACCGGATTCGCGGTCGATATGGACGCGAATATCCACGTCCTCCTCGAAACGTTTCTTGGTGGCAGAGGCGAGAGCCGCCTCCAGTGCACCGAAAACCACATCCTTGTCGACGTTCTTTTCGCGAGCTAGCGCATCGACGAGCAACAGAACTTCGCGGCTCATTGCTTGTTCCCTTTTCTTTGATTTCCCTTGAAGTCGATCACCGGCACCAAACGTGCGCGATCGACATCGGATATGGCGAATTCCAGCAGTGCCGGACCGTCCTTGCCTTCGAACTCCAGGCCGATCTTCTCGGCCCCAGCGTCTCCTGCGGGTTCACACAGGATGCCCACGAAATTCTTCTGGCCATTGACCGGCAGGCGCAGCGTAACCCTGACCTCAGCACCGGCAAAGCGAACGTAATCGGCCAACTTCTTCAGCGGCCGGTCCAGGCCTGGCGACGACACTTCGAGGCGCTCGTAATCAACGTTCTCCACAGTGAGCACGTGAGTGAGCTGGCGACTGACTTTCTCGCAATCCTCAATGACGATGCCAGTTTCAGGCTGATCGATGTAGACACGCAGAAGTCCGGCCGGGGCACGCTCAAGCTCAACCAACTCGTAGCCCATGCCGATAAGGGTGGTTTCGATCAAATCTGCCAGATGCACTGTAATCCCGAGTAGTGGCCTTCAATACTGTGGCAGACACCGGACAACGCAATACGCTCGGAATTGATGCTCGACGCGACCTGCAAACCGTCCTGCCTGCCCAATCATCCTGCCGGCCCGCCATGTGACGAAAACCAGCCGCAAGTACAAACGGGCGAACCAAAAAAAAATGGGCGCAATGCCCATCATTCGCCCATCCTCGCCGAGGATGATACTTTTGAATAGACTTTGATTATACGCGGATTATGTCCAAAAGGCAAAAGCCTCCGAGGTTCCGCTCCGGATCAGGGCGATTGCCGACCATTGCCGGCACCGCCCGATCCGTCAATCAACGCTGACCTCGGCCGCGCGGACGGCGACTACCGCCTCCCGCACCCTTGGCGGCCTTTGGCATCACATTTCCATTGACCTCGCCGCCGCCGCGACGCTGGCGATTGCCACCTGCGTTGCCCGCATTGCCAGCGTTTCCGGCCTTGCCACCCCGCCCGCCGCGACCACCACCGGCGCCGGGGCCTCGCAGGCCACCGCCCATCCCGCCGCCAAACTTGGTCGTGTGCGATGTCAGCGGCGCAGGGCCGGACGGAATGTATCCCATCGAGGTCTGCATCGGGTCAGGCTGCCCACGGCCCGCACCCCCGGCATTACCACCCCGGCCACCGCTCTTCTCGTAGCGCGGCAGACCATCCATGCCGGTGTGCATCGGCATGCCCGCCAGCGCTGCTTCTTCGCGCTGCTTGCGGCCGCCAACCTTCGTCACACCCTTGCCGCCGCTCTGGGCTTCCTTGGACGGCGCCTTCAGTCCAATGTTGGCCATCAGGCCGCGCACATCCGTCGGATCCAACTCTTGCCAGCGACCGCGCTTCAAGCCGCGCGGCAGCAGGAACTGACCATAACGCGTGCGGATCAGGCGCGACACGGTCAGACCAACGGCCTCGAACATGCGACGCACTTCGCGGTTACGGCCTTCGGTCAGCGCCACGTGATACCACTGGTTCACACCCTCGCCACCGCCATCGGCGATCCGCAGGAAGTTTGCCTCGCCATCATCGAGCTGAATGCCATGCAGCAGTCGCTGACGATCGGCTTCGGCCAGTTCGCCCAGCGTGCGCACTGCGTATTCGCGCTCCACGCCATAGCGCGGGTGCATGAAACGGTTCGCGATATCGCCCGACGTGGTGAAAATCAACAGCCCTTCGGTATTGAAGTCGAGGCGGCCGACCGCGACCCACTTGCCGTTCTTGATGCGCGGCAGGCTATCGAAAACGGTCGGACGGCCTTCCGGATCCGACTGGCTGACGATCTCGCCGGAAGGCTTGTGATAGAGCAGCACGCGTGGAGGCTTGGTCGTCACCTTGCGGTGAATCAGCTTGCCGTTCACGCGGACCTGGTCGGTCGGCAGAATACGCTGGCCGATGTGGGCAGGCAGACCATTGACCGACACACGCCCCTGCAGGATCAGCTCTTCCATCTCGCGGCGCGAGCCAAGTCCACCCTCCGCCAGGACTTTGTGCAGCTTGGGCGCGTCGTCGTCAGCGGACAGTTCGCGCACCGGCTTGGCCTTGGTGCGCGGCACGATCGTGTCTTCCTGATCGAACTGCTCGGAAATCACGAAGCGGAACAGATCCTCGCCACCGGCAGCAGGCTTCGCGCCGCCCTTGCCGGCTTGCCGACCGGGCTTGTCGCCCTGGCGCTGCTCGACACGCTGGTCGCCCCTGTCAGCACCCGGCTTGCCACCAGGCTGTTGACCCTTGCGCTGACCGCCCTTGTTACGGCGACCCGGCTGTTGCGAGGCTGGCTTGTTGTCGCCATCTACCAGCGCAGCCTTGCGTTGCGGCTGCTGACGGCGCTTGCGAGCCCCTTGCGCGGACTGATCCGATCGCGGCTGCGCGTCGCCACCTGCCTCCTCGGCACCGGCAACTGCTTGCGTATCGGCGGCCGGCGCCGGCTTGCGACGCCCGCGGCCACGCGCGGGGGCAGCGGCCGGCGAAGCATCGCCGCCTTCGCCAGACGACGAGGGCTCGGCATCGTCGCGCCCCGTTTCCCGGCCATCGCGGTCCTGCGCCGACTGGCGACGGGAAGCCACTAGATTGCGCAGGCCGCGGCGCAGCCCCTTGCGGCGGGGCGCGCCTTCGGCGCCGTTACCCTCGGGGGCAGCGCCGGTGTCGCCCGGCACGTCCGGCTGGCGGACGTCTTGCTCAGCGGAATCAGACAAAGTATTCACTATCGATGTTGCATGTTGTTCAGTTGGACACGCGCTCGTCGTCGTCCTCGGTCGCCAGCGGCATATCACCGTCGGGGGCCGGAACTGCGGCGTCTTCCTGCGAGGAAGACTCTGTGTCCACATGGAATCCGTTGGCCAGAGCCACCGGCGCGTCATCGTCTTGCCCATCACCCTCGGGCAACTGCGCGACGCTGTCGTTCTGTTCGTTTTCATTGCCGGCGGCATCGCTCGCGCCACCGGACAGATCTTCGGATTGCGGCTCGACCGACAACTGCTCAACTGCCGGCTCACCCGTCTCAGCCACTTCTACGGTGGCCTCCGAAAAGGCCTCCTCGTCACCAGCAGGCGGATTCGCCGTCGCGACCGCTTCGAAATCGATGGCCTGCTGATCCAGCAGAGCCGCCTGAGCCTGGGCCTGGGCATCCTCGAGCGGCGGCAACTCATCCAGCGAGCGCAGACCAAGATCATCCAGGAATGCCTTGGTCGTTGCATACAACGCGGGGCGACCAGGCACGTCCCGGTGACCGATGACTTCGATCCAGTCCCGGTCCTCAAGCTTCTTGACCACCTCCGTGCTGACCGTTACGCCCCGGATCTCTTCGATGTCACCGCGCGTCACCGGCTGGCGATACGCGATGATCGCTAGCGTTTCCATCACGGCACGCGAGTACTTCGGCGGCTTCTCCGGGTTGAGCCGATCAAGAAACTCGCGCATCTCGGGGCGGCTCTGGAACCGCCAGCCGCTGGCCAGGGCCACGAGCTCCACCCCGCGCTGCTGCCAGTCGTTGCGCAGCTCTTCGAGCAGAACCCGGATGGTGTCGGCACCGACGTCGTCGGCGAACAACCGTCGCAGATCACCAACGCGCAATGGCTCCTGCGCACAGATCAGCGCGGTCTCGAGGACGATCTTCGCCTCTTGGGTATTCATGTGATTGTGTGCAGCCTGTCTTTGCACCTGCTTCTGGACGAATCCTGAAGCACTGGAGATTGCAGATACAGCGAGGCCTGAGCCACCGCCATCTCATCGCGCAGCCAACTCGCAGCTTTTCGCAGCGGAGCCGTGCACCTCATTTTCTTTGCATCGAATTGCCGGGTCGTTCCGGCAGGAGATCGTCCGGGGCTGACAGACTACGCCAGTCAACGGACCTCTTGCGTCGCACCCTCTCCCTTTTGGGGTGGACATTCACCTGGACAATCAGATCGCCAAGGCGGCAAGAAACAATCGATATCGGCCCAGGCAACTTCGCCTGGCACCAGCGCCACCTCTCCACACAGCCCCATCGGACTTTGGAACCAGATCTTGTGAACCGGATGAACTGTGGGGACGATCCCGGCAAGCCAGACCTGCCCAGACCCCCTGGGCACACATCCCAGATCGGGAATGCAGCCCCGGCGACGCCACGAGCGCATCGGAGCGCGATACCGTGGTTTTCGCGATTGTATGGCATTCCAGCCCCGCCCTGCAACCAGCAAAAAAGTCTAGAACACGACGCAGAAGCCGTGATTGGCCAGCGTATCGGGCAGCCAGACGGCGCGTGCGACACCCAGCGCCCCAAAACCGATCACAACAAGCGCGGCGCCCACTCGAACGCCGGGGCGGCGCGACAGTTGCCGCAGGTAGCCCGACAAACCCGAGATCACCAGCAGGTTGGGCAGCGTCCCAATGCCAAAGGCCGCCATGACAAGTGCCCCAGATGGCGCATTTCCAGCCAACAAGGCCAGCGCAAGTGCGCCATACACCATACCACAGGGCACCAGCCCCCAGGCCAACCCCATCCCATAGCGCCGCATGATGGGCGCGTGCCGACGCAAGCGAAGCGGCATCTGCATGCCCAGCGACGCGACGCCCCGGACGACATACGAGGCAGCCCGCGCCGCCAGCCGTTCGAGCCATGCTGCACGCATGACGCGGCCCCGCAACAACCACACCCCGGTCAGAACCAGTAAC
Organism: Cupriavidus sp. UBA2010; assembly: GCF_002335265.1. NCBI lineage: Bacteria > Pseudomonadati > Pseudomonadota > Betaproteobacteria > Burkholderiales > Burkholderiaceae > Cupriavidus > Cupriavidus sp. UBA2010. The sequence goes on along the minus strand of NZ_DDCI01000012.1, from coordinate 123,961 downwards.
AGGCTGCCCGCGCCATAGAGCCAGCGCTGCACTGGAAGGTAGTCCTGCTTCCAGACTGTCGCACCCACCGCTCCCATCAGCGCCCCAAGCAGCACATAGGTCGTGAGACGCCCGGCGTGCATGACCAGCAGTTCCAGCCACCAGTGAAATCGCGAGCGATGCACGAGGCTAACGACCGCAACAGCCCCCCCGGATTGCCGTTGCTCGACGGCAATGGCAATTCCTCCGCACATGGCGGCGCAATGCACGCCACCAAGCAACGCAAGTGTAAAGACACTGAAAAGCACACCAAATGGCAACTGTTCCTCGCTTCTGCGTCACATCACGCTGTAAAATGCCTGCATCGCGCCTCCATCGCAAGCGCATTCATGCGAGCACCATCAATTGCTTACCTCCATTCCCGTCACCGAGATGTCTCCGCGTTGCTCCACTTGCGCCATGGGCCAGCTTTGCCTTCCCGTGGGCATGTCGCAACAGGACCTCGCAAAGATGGACACGCTCGTACAGGAACGCGTTCGTGTTCACAAGGGCGAAACGCTCTATCGCATGGGCGAACCACTTACCGCAGTCTATGCGATCCGCTTTGGCACATTGAAGACCCACGTGACCATGGAGGACGGACGCACGCAAATCACCGGCTTCCATTTGCCCGGTGAGGTCGTCGGGCTCGACGGCCTCAGCGAGATGCAGCATGCGTCCGACGCCACCGCGCTCGAGGACACAGAGGTCTGCGTCGTGCGATTCGATGACCTGCAATCGCTGTCCGGCACGTTGCCTTCTCTCCAGCAGCAGTTCCTGAGGCTGATGAGCAAGGAAATCTCGCAAGACCAGATCATGCTGATCACTCTTGGCTCGATGCGTGCCGAAGAGCGCCTGGCAGCATTTCTCGTCAACATGTCGGAGCGCCTGTCGATGCGCGGCTACTCGTCGAGCGAGTTCGTGCTGCGGATGAGCCGCGAAGAAATCGGCAGCTACCTTGGCCTCAAGCTCGAAACCGTGAGTCGGCTCTTCTCGCGATTCGCCGAAGCCGGCCTGATCCAGATTCGCCAACGACACGTGAAACTCGTGGACATGGAAGGCATCAGGCAGGTCTATAGCCGAAACTGCTAACGGGCATCGTGGCCAGGAAAACGGCCGCATCGGGAGCTGATCTCCCGGTGCGGCCGTTTTGCTTTCTGCCAGCACTCGAGCCATTACTCGAGTTCGTCGGTCTCCTCGAGCTTGGTTGGCATGGTGTATAGCGTCAGTCCGCTGGACAACGCGCAAAACAACCACGCCACCAGGAAGCCAATCGTGTAGACCGCCTCACGAGACGCTTCCACCTGGTGCCCGAAGAACGTGAGATCGCCCGGATCAACGACCGAAAACACGGTGGCGGTGGCCGCTCCGCCCATCAGAAACGCCGGCCAAAGTACCCACATCAGCCAGCGGAGTCTCATGGGCGCCTCGCAGCCGGCGACGCTACATGCTCCGCCCCCGTTTTCTCCACGACCAGGCCATGACGCTCCACGCCGGAAACCGGCAAATCCGGATGCGTGTTGGCAAGCCAGATGGTCACGCCGCAGCCAATAATTGCGAGCAACGGACCGCTCATCAAAAGCCACGGCCACGGTTCCCTGTACCAGGGCTTGGACTGTTGGGATGTCATTGCGCTCTCCTTGTTTGCTGCCATTTCACCCTCAGCATCACAGATTGCGGGGAACAATGAAACTCGTGGATTGCCTGATATGCGCGTCTCGGCCGTCCTCGCCCTCCGCCGTCACGGTTACGTTGATCTTGTGCGTGCCTTCCTTGGCATCGTCGATCGGCACGCGAATGCGAATCGGCAACAACCGGTTGGACGTTGGCTGCATGGCCTCGGCGGACTTGTCATACTCGACCGTCAGTCCAGTCAGATCGTCGCCCTCAGCCTGCACGCGAATCCGCATCGGCGCTTCCGTGGTGTTGATCACCTGGAGCCGATAGACGTTCTCGATCCAGCGGCCCTCCACTTCCCGGCCCAGCGCGCCGCGATCCCGAATGATGTCGACCTTGATCGGCGACCGCATTGCCAGCGATGCGACGAAGCCCGCCGCCAGAACCAGCCAGATCAGCGTATAGATGATCGTGCGTGGTCGCAGCAGCCGTTTGCGCGCGTCGGATGTCGTCAGGGACTTGCGCATGGCGTTTTCCGACGTGTATCGGATCAGGCCGCGCGGGTACTCCATCTTGTCCATGACGAGATTGCACGCGTCGATACAGGCGCCACAACCGATGCACTCGTACTGGAGGCCATCACGAATATCGATACCGGTCGGACACACCTGCACGCAGATACTGCAATTCACGCAATCGCCAATACCAGCCGCATGGCGATCGGTCTTGCGGGAACGGCTACCACGCGGCTCCCCACGACCCACGTCATAGGTCACGACATAGGTATCGCGGTCGACCATCACGCTCTGGAAACGCGCATAGGGGCACATGTACTTGCACACCTGCTCGCGCATGAATCCGGCGTTGCCCCAGGTCGCAAATGCGTAGAACAGCATCCAGAAGCTCTGCCAGGGTCCTAGCGTGAAATGCAGGACCTCGCTACCAAGTTCCCGAATCGGTGCGAAATACCCGATAAACGTGAAGCCCGTCCACAGTGCGATCAGCACCCAGAGCACATGCTTGGTCGCCTTGATTCGCAGCTTGCGCAGGCTCCAGGGATCGCCGTCGAGTCGGATCCGCGCGATGCGATCCCCTTCGACATGTCGCTCGATCCACATGAATATCTCTGTGTAGACCGTCTGAGGACAGGCATAGCCGCAGAACAGGCGTCCCGCGATGGCGGTGAACAGAAATAGCGATAGCGCAGAAATGACCAGCAGCACAGCGAGATAGATCACATCCTGCGGCCACAGCACGAGACCGAAGATGTAGAACTTGCGCGCGCCGAGATCGAACAGCACGGCCTGGCGATCATTCCACTGCAGCCAGGGCGTTCCGTAGTAAATCAACTGCGTCAGGATGACCAGCCACACGCGCCAGCTCGAAAACGCGCCAGAAGTCGAGCGCGGATAGATCTTGCGGCGGACCTCGTACAGCGCTTCCTCGGTGGTCTCGGCCCCCTTGGGGGGCGGCGCGGGACGCCAAGTGTTGCCGTTACGATCGCTCGCCGACTGGCTTGCAGACGGATCGTTCGAGGCGTGATCGTCCGAGTGATCGGGGGCGTTAAGGGGCGCGCTCATCGTGTTGCCCTCACGCCCCGGTGGGCGGCACGCCGCCCGGCCCCGGGGCAGTTAGTCATTTTGCAGCGCCTCCCGTATTTGAGAGACCCCACACATATGCGGTCAGCATGCGGATGCGCTCAGGCGTCAGAATCTCCTCGTGCGCCGGCATATGACCGTTGTGTCCCTTCAGGATCGCGTCGACGATCGTCGCTTCCGAGCTGCCGTACAACCACGTGTTGTCGGTCAGGTTCGGCGCGCCGAGTGCCTGGTTGCCCTTGCCGTTGGCGCCATGGCAGGCCGCGCAGGTCGACTTGAACGTGCTTTCGCCACGCGATGCGCGAATCGGATCTGACGACAGACCAGACAGCGAACGCACGTACTGGGCAGTATCGCCGGCCTGCTTCGCATCGATCGTGCTGGCAAACGATGGCATCACGCCATTGCGGCCCTTGGTGATCGTCTGCTGGATCGTCTCCGGCTCGCCACCGTAGAGCCAATCGTTGTCGGTCAGGTTGGGGAAGCCTCGGCTGCCACGCGCATCCGAACCGTGGCACTGCGCGCAGTAGTTCAGGAACAACCGCTGGCCGATCTCGCGTGCGTCAGGATCCGCCGCCACCTGCTTGATATCCATGCTCAGATACTTGGCGTAGATCTGGTGCTGCGTTTTCTCGGCGGCCTCGCGGTGAGCGGCAAGCTCGCCCTGCGTCGAGAACTTGAGCATACCGGCGTACGATCCCAGGCCCGGATACAGCGCCAGGTAACCAAGACCGAAGATGCAGGCCAGCAGGAACATCCACATCCACCAACGTGGCAGCGGGTTGTTCAGTTCGCGCAGGTCACCATCCCAGACATGACCGGTGTCATCAGTGGTGCTGACACCTTTCGGCATCTTGCGTTGGGAAAACAGCAGCCAGACACACCAGACGATCCCGATGAGCGCGATGGCCGCGATGTAATAACTCCAGAAATCGGAAATGAAATCGCTCATGGCTGTGGGTTCCGGCTTGTAGTTGTGGTTTCGTCAGGCAGGGCAAACGGCAACATCGCCGATTCCTGATTGGCGGCCTGGCGGCCGCCCGACCATGCCCACCAGCAGATGCCAATGAACGTCAGCATCGACACGACGGTTGCAATTGCGGTCACGATCGCCATGGCATCACTCCTTCGCCGGCGCCGGAGCCGCCGCCGAGTCAACGCGCACGTTGCGGCGATTCAGGCCCAGCCCCTGCAGATACGCCACCAGCGCATCTTCTTCCGTCTTGCCTGCCAGCTCTTCAGGCGCACGAGCAATCTCTTCGTCCTTGTACGGCACACCCAGACGCTTCAGCGCGTGCATGCGTGCCTGGATGTCGTTGGTGGGCAACTGCGTCTTTTCCAGCCACGGGTACGAAGGCATCACCGACTCGGGAACCACATCACGCGGATTGCGCAGGTGGATCCGCTGCCAGTCGTCCGAGTAACGGCCGCCAACACGCGCGAGATCTGGACCGGTACGCTTCGAGCCCCACAGGAACGGGTGGTCATACACCGACTCGCCCGCCGTGGAGAAATGGCCATAACGCTCAGTCTCCGCCTGCAGGGTACGCACCTGCTGCGAGTGGCAACCAACGCAACCCTCGCGGATGTAGATGTCGCGCCCCATCAGGCGCAGCGGCGAGTACGGTGTGATGCCCGGATCGGGCTCGGTCGTCGAGTGCTGGAAGAACAGCGGCACGATCTGCACCAGGCCAGCGATGCTGACCACGATGATGGTTGCAATGATCAGCCAGCCGACGTTCTTCTCCAGCGTTTCGTGGGAAAAGAATCCTTGTTTTTGAGACATCGTTCGGTCCTCGGCGATCAGTGGGCGGAAGCCGGCAGGTTGGCCGGAATCGGAGCGTCAACCGCAGGCTTGCCAATGATGGTACGTGCCACGTTGTAAGCCATGAGGATCATGCCGCTCAGGAAGCACAGGCCACCCAGCAGACGGATCAGATAGAACGGATACTTTGCCTTGACCGCTTCGACGAACGCATAGGTCAGCGTGCCATCAGGCTGCGTGGCGCGCCACATCAGGCCTTCCATCACACCGGCGATCCACATCGAGGCGATATAGAGCACGACGCCGATCGTCGCAATCCAGAAGTGCCACTCGATCAGGCGCGTGCTGTACATCTCCTTCTCTCCGAACAGGCGCGGAATCAGGTAGTAAAGCGAGCCGATCGAGATCATCGCGACCCAGCCCAGGGCACCCGAGTGCACGTGGCCGATCGTCCAGTCCGTGTAGTGCGACAGCGCGTTCACGGTCTTGATCGACATCATCGAGCCCTCGAACGTGGCCATGCCGTAGAACGACAGCGCCACCACCAGGAACTTGAGAATCGGATCGGTACGCAGCTTGTGCCAGGCACCGGACAGCGTCATGATCCCGTTGATCATGCCGCCCCACGACGGAGCCAGCAGGATCAGCGAGAACACCATGCCCAGCGACTGCGCCCAGTCAGGCAGCGAGGTGTATTGCAGGTGATGCGGACCCGCCCACATATACGTGAAGTTGAGCGCCCAGAAGTGGACGATCGACAGGCGATACGAGTAGATCGGACGCTCCGCCTGCTTCGGGATGAAGTAGTACATCATCCCCAGGAAGCTGGTGGTCAGGAAGAAGCCCACCGCGTTGTGGCCGTACCACCACTGGATCATCGCGTCCTGCACGCCTGCATAGGCGGAGTACGACTTCCACATCGACACCGGCATTTCAATGTTGTTGACGATATGGAGGATGGCGATCGTCAGAATGTAAGCGCCGAAGAACCAGTTCGCCACGTAGATGTGACGGGTCTTGCGCTTGATGATCGTGCCGAAGAACACCACCGCGTAGGCAACCCAGACCAGCGTGATCAGGATATCGATCGGCCATTCGAGCTCGGCATACTCCTTGGAAGAAGTAATGCCCATCGGCAGCGTGATCACCGCCGCGATGATGATGGCTTGCCAGCCCCAGAACGTGAACGACGCCAGCGGGCCGCAGAACAGCCGGGCCTGGCAGGTGCGTTGCACGACGTAGTACGACGTGGCGAACAGCGCGCTACCGCCAAATGCAAAGATCACCGCATTGGTGTGAAGCGGTCGCAAGCGACCGAACGATAACCACGGTGTATTGAAATTCAGATCCGGCCAGATCAATTGCGCCGCAAGCAGAACGCCTACGGCCATGCCAACGATCCCCCAAACCACGGTCATGACGGCAAACTGCCGCACGACTCCATAGTTGAAGGTGTCGGCGCGTGAGGACGCGGTGGTGACAGCCATTCAGACCCCCAATGCAAAAAGTAAAAATAAACCTACTGACGGTGTGACTTTAGAAAATCGGCTTACAAGTCGCGTTGACTTTCATCAAGCCACCAGCATCCCTTGCGAACTGCTTGCATTAATTCCGGTCAATGCGCGTTCGCCGCAACGGTCACCTATATGCCTTGACATTCAAGGCTTGTCGTTGTCGAGCAGAATTGCTTCCGCCGGGCGATCGAGGTCGTCGTACTGCCCTGCGTGCAATGCCCACCACAGCGCCCCGGCGATCACAGCCACCAGCACCAGGCTCATCGGCACCAATAGATAGAGTGTTTCCATATTCAGGACTCCCTGGCCGGCGCCGCCGCGGCGCGCAACAGGCGCCATGCATTGCCGACAACCAGTAACGACGACACGGACATTCCAATGCCTGCCATCCATGCCGTAACGAGTCCGGTAGCTGCCAGGGGGATCGCCACGACGTTGTAGAAAAAGGCCCAACCCAGGTTCTGGCGCACCACGCGGCGCGTCTTGCGGGCCACGGCGATGGCATTGGCGATCTCGCCCACGCCGCCGTGTGTCAGCACGGCATCGGCACCGGCCTGCGCCAATGGCGCGCCGCTGCCAATCGCTATCGAAACCTGCGCCTGGGCCAGCACCGGCGCATCGTTGATGCCGTCGCCCACCGCCAGAACGACGGCGCCCTGCTGTTGAAGGTTGGCTACATAGTCGCGTTTGCCTTCAGGCGTGACCGCGCCAACGGCGGTCTCGATGCCAAAGCGGTCCGCCCACCAGCGCACCGCTGCCGGCTGATCGCCCGAAACCAGATGACAGCGCACACCGAGTCGGGTCAGCGAAGCCAGAAGCTCGGCAGTCTGGGGCCGTTCGACATCGGCCAACTGGAAACACGCCAGCGGTCCGCTTGTGTCACCAAGCCAGACCTCGGTGGCGCCAGGATAACGGTCGCCACTGCGGCGGATATCGGCCGCTGCCGGTGCCAGTTCCGCGACGAACTCTCTACGCCCCAGCCGCATCGACCGGCCGTCGACAATTGCCTGCAACCCTTGCCCGGGAACGTTGTGCAGGTCAGCCACCAGCCGTTCGGCATGGTCCGTCGCGGCGTCAACCAGGGCCCTGGCAATTGGATGCTCCCCACCACGCTCCATGGCGGCGGCAAGACTCTGGCAAGTTGACGCATCCAGATTGCCCGCGATCTCCGTCGACACGAGCGCAAAGCGCCCCTCGGTCAACGTGCCCGTCTTGTCGAGCATGACGTCCGTGACCCCCGAAAGCGCTTCGAGCGTATGCGCGCGGGTCACCAGCACGCCGCGCCGCGACAACGCCGCGCCAGCAGCGGCCAGCGCCGCCGGAGTAGCCAGCGACAACGCGCAAGGACAGCTCACTACGAGCACGGCGACGGTAACCAGCAGTGCGCGTGATGGATCGATCCAGATCGCCCAGACCAGCCCGGTGATTGCGGCCAGAATCAAGAGGGTGGCGACAAACCAGCCGGCCACGCGATCCGCCAACTGGGCCAGGCGGGGCTTGTCCGCCAGCGCGCGATCCAGCACGGCGACGATCTCGGCGAGACGGGTCTGCGCGCCGATCCGGCGCACGCTCACCTCGAGCGGACTGGCGGCATTGAAGCAACCCGCCAGCACCGTGTCACCAATGGCGCGCTTCACCGGCCGCGCCTCCCCTGTCAGCATCGACTCGTCGATCTCGCTGACACCGGCCACCACGACACCGTCGGCCGGCATGATCTCGCCCGCCTTCACGCGAATCCGGTCGCCGGCATTCAGTCGCGCAACCGGAATCCGCTCGCCGACGCCGCTCGCCTCCACCAGCCGCTCGCAGGTCGCGGGCAGCTGGCGCGCCAGCATCTCGGCGCCACTGCGCGAGGCCTGCCGGACACGCAACTCCAGATAGCGGGCCAACAGAAGGAACGCGACGAACATCGTCACGGAATCGAAGTAGACCTCCCCCACGCCCCGCACGGTTGCCACAGCGCTCGCGAAGAAGCCAGCCAGCACACCGATCGCGACAGGCACGTCCATGCCCATATGCCGTTGCCGCAATGAACGCCATGCGCCAGCGAAAATCGGTGAGGCAGAGTAAAGAACCACCGGGATCGTCAGCGCAAAGCTCGCCCAGCGCATCAACTGAAGCTGGCCGGGGTCGATCGTGGCTTCGTGCGTATAGAGCGGCCATGCATACATCATCACCTGCATCATGCCGAGCATCGCCACCGCCATGCGCATCAGCAGGCCGCGCCGCTCACGGCGATCGTGCTGGTCGCCACGCGACACCTCGAACGGCCATGCCTGGTAGCCGATGTCGGCCAGCGTGGACAGCAGCCCTGCCACGCCCTGCTTGTTCTCTTGCCAGCGCACCACCACGCGGCGCGTAGCCACGTTCGCCACGGCCGACTCGACCCCATCCAGTTGTCCGAGGTGCTGCTCGATCAGCCAGGCACAGGCTGCGCAGCGGATGTTTTCCGGTGCTAGCGTAATCTCCGCCCGGCCATCGCCCAGTTCGCGAACGAACTGGTTGCGCAGCTCAGGGGTATCGTAGGCGGCCCACACAGGTTCCGCCTCGCGTCGCGCCTGGGCATCTATCGGCCGCGCGAATCGCGTGACATCGCTATATAGATGCCCGAAACCTGCTGAATAGAGTGTCTGTGCCAGCGCCTGGCAGCCGCCACAGCAGAACGTGCGGCGCTGCCCGTCTATATCAGCGACGAGCGGCGTGACATCGCGCCCGAGAGGCTGGCCGCAATGAAAACAATGAACAGTGGATGTGGACAGAGACGCCGACCCAGGCCGTGTGCCCGAGGCAAGGGCTGCGGCGGAACCAAGTTGTGCGCTCGGATTGGACGGAACGGACGTTCCATCGGGCGCGAGGGGGCTGGCGTGCAGGGACGGCATAGTGCGCTTTTAGTACCCAGCGAATACTAGGTAACCAGCGCGCCATATGCCTTGATAAAGATCAAACTTCCAAAAATGGAGTCAGGGCCGGGGCGGTGCAGACAGGGGAGCCGATTCGAATGGCCCTCACCCCCCCCTGCCAGCCTGTCAGGTCAACGAGGTGTCGACGGTACGACGTTCGGACTCGATGTACTCCCTCGACTGCATCTCGATGATCCGCGACACCGTCCGGTGAAACTCGTTCGCCATCTGGCCTTCGGTATAGAGTTCGTCGGCTGGCACCTCGGCGGACATCAGCAGCTTGACCTTGTGATCGTAGAAAACATCAATCAGCCAGGTGAAGCGGCGCGCCTCCGAGGACATCCGCGGCGTCATCTTCGGCACATCCGACAGGATCACCGTATGAAACTGTGACGCAATCTCCAGATAGTCGTTCTGGGAGCGCGGGCCGCCGCACAAGGTTGCGAAATCGAACCAGACCACGCCATTGGCCTTGCGCAGCGCCTTGATCTCGCGATGTTCGATATGCAGGATCGGAGATTCGTCCGCCGTACCCGCGATAGACACGAACGCATCGCGCAGCGCGGCGCTGGCTTCCCGGTTCAGCGGCGTGTGGTAGGCCTGCACCTGTTCCAGCGCCCGCTTGCGGTAGTCGATGCCGGCATCGACATTGAGCACATCGAGTTTTTGCTGCAGCAGCGCAATAGCCGGCAGCACCCGATCACGGTGAAGGCCGTCCGGGTAAAGCAGATCCGGGCGATAGTTCGACGTCATCACGAACTGCACACCGTTTTCGAACAACTGCTGCAGCAGACGATGCAGGATCATCGCATCCGCCACATCATTGACGTGGAACTCGTCGAAGCAGATCAGCCGGAAGCGGCGCGCAATGCGTTTCGCCAGTTCGTCCAGCGGGTCTGCCCGGCCGCGCAGTTCCTCGAGTTCCCGATGCACCTCGCGCATGAACTCGTGGAAGTGGAGCCGCGTCTTGCGCACCACCGGCACGCAGGAATAGAAACTGTCCATCAGGAACGACTTGCCGCGCCCCACTCCACCCCACATGTAGACGCCCTTCGGCACCTCGGGGTGTACCAGCAGCTTCTTCAGCGTGCTGTTTCGACGGCCCTTGTAGGCCACCCACTCGTCATAGCATTGCTGGAGCCGCTCCACGGCGCGACGCTGCGCCTCATCAGACTGATAGCCGCGCTGCTTGAGTTCGTGTTCGTAAAACTCGGTGACGTTCATGTGGGTTCAACCGGAGGCTGCAAGTGAAAACGGCGCGCCGCGAATGGCGGCGCGCCGGTGCTCACACTTTGCGAGGCAAATGCCTTACATGTTGAGCTGACGCTTGTCGACGGCCAGCGCGGCTTCGCGCATGACTTCCGACATCGACGGGTGCGGGTGGCAAACGCGACCGATATCTTCGCTCGCAGCCTTGAACTCCATCGCCACCACGGCTTCGGCGATCAGGTCCGAAGCATTCGCGGCCACGATGTGCACGCCCAGGATCTCGTCGGTCTTGGCATCGGCCAGCATCTTCACGAAACCGTCCGAAGCACCCATGCCCAGCGCACGGCCATTGGCCATGAACGGGAATTGGCCCGACTTGTACTCGCGGCCTTCGGCCTTGAGTTGCTGCTCGGTCTTGCCGACCCACGCGATTTCCGGGAACGTGTAGATAACCCAGGGAACCGTGTTGAAGTCGATGTGCGGCTTCTGGCCAACGATACGCTCGGCCACAGCCACGCCTTCGTCTTCGGCCTTGTGCGCCAGCATCGGGCCACGCACCACGTCGCCGATTGCCCAGATGCCCGGCACCTTGGTCTGGCAGTGATCGTCCACCTCGATGAAGCCACGCTGGTCCACGCCCAGGCCCACGGCGTCGAGGCCGAGGTTGTCGGTGTTCGGCACGCGGCCCACCGACACGATCAGGCGATCGACTTCCAGCGTCTGTGCCTTGCCGTCCTTGTCGGTGTAGTTGACCGTGACGTTGTCCTTGCCGGTCTTCACTTCGTCGACCTTGACGCTCAGATGGAACTGCAGCCCCTGCTTGGTCAGCAGCTTCTGCGCTTCCTTGGCCACGCCTTCGTCGGCTGCGCCCAGGAATGCGGGCAGCGCTTCCAGCACGGTCACTTCGGCACCCAGACGGCGCCACACCGAGCCCAGTTCCAGGCCGATCACGCCGGCGCCGATCACGCCCAGCTTCTTCGGCACGGTACCGAACTTCAGCGCGCCTTCGTTATCGCTGATCAGGTTGTTGTCGACAGCGATGCCCGGCAGATGGCGAGCCTTCGAGCCCGTGGCGATGATGACTTGCTTGGCGGTCAGCGTTTCGCCGTTCACTTCCACTTGGAAGCCTTCTGCAGCCTTGCCGGTGAACTTGCCGTAGCCCTTGAACAGGGTCACCTTGTTCTTGCGGAACAGGAACTCGATGCCCTTCGTCATCTTGCTGACGATGTCGTCCTTGCGCTTGAGCATCTTGGCCACGTCGACCTTGACGTCGCCCACGGTGATGCCATGGTCGGCCAGGTGATGCGAGGCGTTCTCGAACTCTTCCGAGGAAGCCAGCAGTGCCTTGGACGGAATGCAGCCTACGTTCAGGCAGGTACCGCCCAGGCGTGCTTCGCCCTTCGGATCGTCATAGGCATTGCCTTCCAGGCAAGCCACGTTCAGGCCCAACTGGGCAGCGCGGATGGCGGCGATATAGCCGCCGGGGCCGGCGCCGATCACCAGCACGTCGAATTGTTTGCTCATGGGAAATTTCTCACTGGTGCGTCATGCCCGCGCAAGGGCGGGCGTCCGGCGGCGATGTGGCGGCCGGGTCCCCGCACGCGAAGCGCGGGGACGACGACAAACGATAGACGGAGGTCTGGCCTGAATTACAGGTCCAGCAGCAGACGAGCCGGATCTTCCAGCGCTTCCTTCATGGCCACCAGACCCAGAACGGCTTCGCGGCCGTCGATGATACGGTGGTCGTAGGACATCGCCAGGTAGTTCATCGGACGGATCACGATCTGGCCGTCTTCCACCACGGCACGGTCCTTGGTGGCGTGCACGCCCAGGATGGCCGACTGCGGTGGGTTGATGATCGGGGTCGACAGCATCGAGCCGAACGTACCGCCGTTCGAGATCGAGAACGTACCGCCGGTCAGCTCTTCCAGCGACAGCTTGCCGTCACGCGCCTTGGTACCGTACTCGGCGATCTTCTTCTCGATGTCGGCCAGGCTCATCTGGTCGGCGTTGCGCAGGATCGGCACCACCAGACCACGCGGCGAGCCCACGGCGATACCGATGTCGAAGTAGCCGTGGTAGACGATGTCGTTGCCGTCCACCGAGGCGTTGATGACCGGGTACTTCTTCAGCGCGTGCACGGCGGCCTTCACGAAGAAAGACATGAAGCCCAGCTTCACACCGTGTTCCTTCTCGAAGCGATCCTTGTACTTGGCGCGCAGATCCATCACCGGCTTCATGTTCACTTCGTTGAAGGTGGTGAGGATGGCGTTGGTCGATTGCGACTGGATCAGACGCTCGGCGATACGGGCGCGCAGGCGGCTCATCGGCACGCGCTCTTCCGGGCGATCGCCCAGCGCAGCGAAGTCAACCTGGGCCGACACTTGCGGCAGGGCCGGCTTGGCGGCGGCCGGAGCCGGAGCAGCCTTGGCGGCCGGAGCGGGAGCCGAGCCGGCTGCCAGCACGTCACCCTTGGTGATGCGGCCGTCCTTGCCAGTGCCAGCCACTTGCGAAGCAGACAGGCCACCCTCGGCCATCAGCTTGGCAGCCGACGGCATGGCGATGGCGCCAGCGCTGGCGGCGGCTGCGGGGGCAGCGGCTGCCGGGGCCGGTGCTGCTGCGGCGGGAGCCGGAGCGGCGGCGGCCGGTGCAACGGCGCCTGCAGTGGCTGCCGTGTCGATCTTGGCAATCACTTCATCGGCCACGACGGTATCGCCGTCGTTCTTGATGATCTGCGACAGAACGCCGGCCGACGGTGCCGGCACTTCCAGCACAACCTTGTCCGTTTCGATTTCGATCAGGATCTCGTCCTGAGCAACGGCTTCGCCCGGCTTCTTCTTCCAGTTCAGCATGGTCGCTTCGGCGACCGATTCCGACAATTGGGGAACCTTGACGTCAACAATAGCCATGGTTTGAAAATTCCTCGATGTATGCGTGTGTTTCGTTGCGGGTAGGCTGACCCGCGGCGCGCATCCTTGTGCGCGGCCCGCGGGTGCCGACGAATTACTTGGTCAGAACAAAGCCCTTGAGCTTGGAGAACGCAGCGTCCAGCAGCGCCTTCTGTTGCTCGTTGTGCTTTGCGTAGTAGCCCACCGCCGGCGAAGCCGAGGCGGGACGACCGGCATAACCGAGCTTCTGGCCTTCCGTCATGTTTTCCATGATGTAGTGCTGCACGAAGAACCAGGCACCCTGGTTCTGCGGCTCGTCCTGGCACCACAGGATTTCGGTCGCGCCCGGATACTTCTTGAGTTCCGCGGCAACAGCCTTGTGCGGGAACGGATACAGCTGTTCCATGCGGATGATCGCCGTGTCGGTGGCACCGCGCTCACGGCGGGTGTTGACCAGGTCGTAGTAGACCTTGCCCGAGCACATGATCACGCGCTTGACCTTGCTGGCATTCAGTTCCTCGTGATCGGGGATCACGGTCTCGAAATGACCCTTGGCCAGATCGGACAGCGGCGACACGGCATCCTTGCTACGCAGCAGCGACTTCGGCGTCATGATCACCAGCGGCTTGCGGAACAGACGGATCATCTGGCGACGCAGCAGGTGGAAGATCTGGGCCGGTGTGGTCGGCTGGACAACCTGGATGTTGTGGTCGGCGCAGAGCTGCAGGAAACGCTCGATACGGGCCGAGCTATGTTCCGGACCCTGGCCTTCGTAGCCGTGCGGCAGCATCATCGTCAAGCCCGATGCGCGACCCCACTTCACTTCACCCGACGAGATGAACTGGTCGATCACAACCTGGGCGCCGTTGACGAAGTCGCCGAACTGGGCTTCCCAGATCACCAGCGCGTTCGGTTCGGCGGTCGAGTAGCCGTATTCGAAGCCGAGCACGGCCTCTTCCGACAGCACCGAGTCGATCACCGTGAACGGTGCCTGGTTTTCCGACACGTTCTGCAGCGGCACGTACGAGCCGGCATCCCAGCGCTCGCGAGCCTGGTCATGCAGCACGGCGTGGCGGTGCGTGAAGGTACCGCGGCCGGCGTCCTGGCCGGTGATACGCACCGGGTAGCCCGAGGCCACCAGCGAAGCGAAGGCCAGGTGCTCACCCATGCCCCAGTCCAGCATCTGCTCGCCACGGCCCATGTTGGAGCGGTCCTTGACGACCTTCTCCACCAGCGGGTGCAGCTTGAAGTGCTCGGGAATCGTGGTGATGCGCTCGGCCAGACGCTTCAGTTCCGTCATCGGCACGGCGGTGTCGGCAGCGTCCGTCCACTTGCGGTTCAGGAACGGCATCCAGTCCACGGCGAACTTGTTCTTGAAGTTCGACAGGACCGGGTCCACCGTGTGCTTGCCCGCATCCATGGCGGCACGGTAGTCCTTGACCAGCTCGTCGCCGAACTCGGCTGCGGTCAGGTTCTGCGCCACCAGTTTGTCGGCGTACAGCTTGCGCGTACCCGGATGCTGGCCGATCTTCTTGTACATCAGCGGCTGCGTCATGGCCGGCGTGTCTTGCTCGTTGTGGCCCAGCTTGCGGAAGCAGATGATGTCGACCACGACGTCCTTGTTGAATTCCATGCGGAAATCAACGGCCAGCTGCATGGCGTACACCACGGCTTCGGGATCGTCGCCGTTCACGTGCAGCACCGGCGCCTCGATCATCTTGACCACGTCCGTGCAATACAGCGTCGAACGGGCGTCACGCGGGTCCGACGTGGTGAAACCGATCTGGTTATTGATAACCAGATGCATCGTGCCACCCGTGCCGTAGCCGCGGGTCTGCGCGAGGTTCAGCGTTTCCATCACCACGCCCTGACCTGCAAAGGCCGCGTCGCCGTGCACTTGCACCGGCAGCACTTCCTTGTGGCCGACGTCGCCGCGGCGTTCCTGGCGAGCCTTGGACGAGCCTTCGACCACCGGGTTGACGATTTCCAGGTGCGACGGGTTGAACGCGAGCGACAGGTGAACCGGGCCGCCTTCCGTCGAGACATCGCTCGAGAAGCCCTTGTGGTACTTCACGTCACCGGCCGGCAGGTCGTCGACGTGCTTGCCTTCGAATTCGGCGAACAGGTCGGCCGGCATCTTGCCCAGCGTATTGACCAGCACGTTCAGACGGCCACGGTGAGCCATGCCGATCACGATTTCCTGCACGCCCTTGGTGCCGGCGTGCTGGATCAGTTCGTCCATCGCGGCGATGAAGCTCTCGCCACCTTCGAGCGAGAAGCGCTTCTGGCCGACGTACTTGGTGTGGAGGAATCGCTCCAGGCCTTCGGCCGCGGTCAGGCGGTCGAGGATGTGCTTCTTCTTCTCCAGCGTGAACACGGGCTTGGAACGCGTGGTTTCCAGGCGCTCCTGCCACCAGCGCTTCTGCGCCTGGTCGCTCACGTACATGAACTCGGCGCCAATGGTGCCGCAGTACGTTTCGCGCAGGTTGTTGAGCAGCTCGCGCAGGCTCATCGACTCCTTGCCGAAGTACGTGTTGCTGGCATTGAAGACGATATCGAGGTCAGCCTCGGAGAAGCCGTAGAACGCCGGATCCAGGTCAGGCAGGGGCGGACGCTCCTGGCGCTTGAGCGGGTCGAGGTCTGCCCAGTGCGAGCCGATGTTGCGGTAAGCGGCGATCAGCTGCGTGGCAGCGACGCGCTTGCGGCCCATATCGGAATCGGCCGAGGCAACAATGGTCTTGATGGGGCCCTGCTTGGCGCGCTCGGCGAACGAGGCGACGATCGGTGCGTGGGGAATATCGCGGGCGTTGGAACCATCCGCAGCCGGGACATTCTGCATCGCGTCGAAATACGCGCGCCAGTTGTCGGGAACCGAGCTGGGATTCTGGAGGTAGGCCTCGTACAGCTCTTCCACATAGGGGGCGTTGCCGCCGAAGAGGTACGAATTGCTTTGATACTGCTGCATCATGGGGCGCTCACTATTCTCCGGGAATGCCGGAGTTAAGCGGGTTCATCAACCTTCCGCGACACGGCTCGACCGGTTAGCGGATTGCAAACAACTCTTGGGGGCCCAACGGTTACCACCTTGAACGAACGGCACCTTGTCAGGTGCCGCTAGTTTTCGGTCTCGCCGCCAGACCCGAAAGGGCAAGTTGTGCGGGGAAGGACCTAAGTCTTCACTCGCGAAGCATAGCACGTTTGCCCAGAACTCGTAGGGACTTTTCGTGATGCAAAACAAGACGGACTGTTCAGGACTGTGGCGCGATCTGATCGACCGCATCGGTGATCAAGCCATCCAGCCCCCATGACAGCAGGTTCGCTGCCCTCGCCGGATCGTTGACCGTGTAGCAGAGCACCTTGAACCCGGCTGAATGCGCGGCGCCGATGACAGCGGCATCGAGTTCGCGGTGGTTGGCGTCAAGCGCCACGCATTCCAGCCGGCGCAGCCGCTCGAGCCAATCTGCAGGCAATGTATCCAGCAACAAGGCACGCGGGAGGTCTGGCGCCACCTGATGCGCCGCCTCCAACGCCACCTCCGAAAACGAGGACAGCAATGGCGGCGTGCCAGCACCCTTCCACATCGAAAGTGCATCAAGCGCCACGGCAGCACCGGTCCGATACTCGGTCCCCGGCACCGGCTTGATTTCTATATTGACCATGAAGCCATTGGCCTGCGTATAGCGAGCAATGGCCGCCAGCGTCGGCACCGGCTCGCCCGCGTACGCGGGACTGTGCCAGCCGCCAGCATCCAGCGCCGCCAGTTCGCCCAGCGTCAGCGCATCGACACGCCCTTTGCCGGTCGTAGTGCGATCCAGCGTCGCATCGTGCATCAGGATCGGCTTGCCGTCGGCAGACAGCTTCACGTCGAACTCGAACATCCGGTAGCCGAACGACGCACCGTGCCGAAACGCGGCCAGCGTGTTTTCGGGAGCCAGCTTGCCCGCGCCGCGATGGGCGATAAAGCGAGGATAGGGCCAATTCGTCATGCCTGAGCCTCGATACGCTTGCCCGACTGCACATCAAAGAAATGCAGATGCTCGGCCGACGCCGTGATCGGCAGCTTGTCGCCGGCACGCACCTGCATCTGGCTGTCGAGCCTGACCACGATGGGCTGGCCACCGAGCGAACCGTAAGCGAACGAATCCGCGCCGAGCGCTTCTACCACCCGCACATCCAGTTCGGCGATTGCCTCATGCACGGCACAAGGCTCGATGTGTTCGGGACGTAATCCCATCAGCGCCTGCTCGGGCAGATGCAGCCCCATCGGCAGATGTCCCAGCGTTGCCGCCGTCTGCCCGTCCTTGGGCTGGACCCGCATTTGCGCCCCGCCCTGCCCGCTTCCGTTCCGCGCCACCGGCACCAGGTTCATCGGCGGCGAACCAATGAAGCCGGCGACGAACGTGCTGGCCGGTCGCGCATAGACTTCCAGCGGCGTGCCGATCTGCTCCACCCGGCCGCCATTGAGCACCATCATGCGGTCCGCCAGCGTCATGGCCTCCACCTGGTCGTGCGTCACATAGAGGCTGGTCGTCTTGAGTCGGCGGTGCAGATCCTTGAGCTCCAGCCGCATCTGCACGCGCAGCTTGGCGTCGAGGTTCGACAGCGGTTCGTCGAACAAGAACACCGATGGCTCGCGCACGATCGCACGGCCCATCGCCACGCGCTGCCGCTGTCCGCCGGATAACGCGCGCGGTTTGCGCTCGAGCAGCGACGCAAGTTCCAGGATGCCCGCCGCGTGCTTGACGCGCCGCTCGATCTCGCCCTTCGACATCCCACGGATCTTCAGCCCGTACGCCATGTTGTCGTACACGCTCATGTGCGGATAGAGCGCGTAATTCTGGAACACCATCGCGATATCACGCGCGGCCGGCTCCAGATCGTTGACGACGTTGTCGCCAATATGGATCTCACCACCGGTGATCGTCTCGAGGCCCGCCACCATGCGCAGCAGCGTGGATTTGCCGCAGCCGGACGGCCCGACGATCACGATGAACTCGCCGTCGGCGATTTCCATGTCGATGCCGTGCACGACCTGCGTGCCCCCGGCATAGGTTTTCTGAACGTTGCGAAGAGACAGCTTTGCCATGGAATGACCTTATTTTTCCGTTTCCACGAGGCCCTTGACGAACCAGCGTTGCATCAGCACCACCACCACTGCCGGCGGAATCATCGCCAGCATCACGGTGGCCATCACGAGGTTCCAGTCGGTAGCGGCATCGCCCGAGCGGGAAATCATCTGCGTCACGCCCACCACCACGGGCGTCATTGACTTCTGCGTGGTGATCAGCAATGGCCAGAGGTACTGGTTCCAGCCATAGATGAACTGGATCACGAACAGCGCGGCGATACTGGTGCGCGACAGCGGCAGCACCACATCCCAGAAGAATCGCAACGGTCCGGCCCCGTCGATGCGAGCGGCTTCGGCCAGTTCATCCGGGATCGTCAGAAAGAATTGCCGAAACAGGAACGTGGCGGTGGCCGACGCGATGATGGGAATCGTCAGACCGAAGTAGCTATCCAGCATGCCGAGGTCAGACACCACCTTGTAGGTCGGCAGGATACGCACTTCCACCGGCAGCATCAGCGTGATGAAGATCATCCAGAAGAACGTCTTGCGCAGCGGAAAGCGGAAGTAGACGATCGCGAAGGCGGAAATGATCGAAATCGCGATCTTCCCCAGCGCAATGCCCAACGCCATGATCAGGCTGTTCTTCATCATGGTCGAGACCGGCGAAGCGGCCTCGCCCACGCCCTGGAACAGCACGGTGCGATAATTTTCGATCAGATGGCTGCCCGGGATCAGCGTCATCGGTGCATCGAGTACCTGCTCGGCCGTCAGCGTCGACGCGACGAAAGTCAGGTACACCGGAAATGCCACGACCGCGATGCCGACGATCAGCACGAGGTGGGTAATAAAGTCGAGTACGGGACGTCGTTCTACCATGGCTGGCTCCTCAATACTGGACTTTGCGTTCCACGAATCGGAACTGCACCACGGTCAGCGCGATCACGATCACCATCAGCACCACCGACTGCGCGGCCGAGCCACCAATATCCATGCCACGGAAGCCGTCATGGAACACCTTGTAGACGAGCGTGTTGGTCGAGTTGAACGGGCCGCCGTGGGTCACCGCATCGATGATCGCGAAGGTATCGAAGAAGGCGTAGACCATGTTGATCACGAGCAGGAAGAAGGTGGTAGGCGACAGCAGCGGGAACACGATCGACCAGAAGCGCTTCCACGGGCCCGCGCCGTCGATGGCCGCGGCCTCGATCAGCGATTTCGGAATGCTCTGCAGCCCGGCCAGGAAGAACAGGAAGTTGTAGCTGACCTGCTTCCATGCCGCGGCCAGCACCACCAGCAGCAGTGCCTGGTTGCCATTGAGCAGGAAGTTCCAGTCCACGCCTGCCTTGCGCAGCGCGTAGGACACCACACCCAGGGTTGGGTTGAACATGAACATCCAGAGCACGCCGGCCACGGCAGGCGCTACGGCGTACGGCCAGATCAGCAGGGTCTTGTAGCCAGTGGCGACGCGCACGACGCGATCGGCGAAGTACGCCAGCAGTAGCGCCACGGACAGGCCCACCACCGTCACGCCAATGGCGAAGATCGCGGTGGTCTGGAAGGACTCGATGTACTGCGGGTCCTTCCACAGCGTAACGAAGTTATCGAGTCCAACGAACTCGAGATGGATGCCGAAGGCATCCTGCTGCAGCATCGACTGCCACAGCGCTTGCCCGGCGGGCAAAAAGAAGAAGATCAGCGTGATGGCGATCTGCGGCAGCACCAGCAGATACGGCAACCACGGAGAGCGAAAGACGACGCGCTTTTCCATCGAGGGGGTTCCCAAAACAAACGCAAACGGGCGACGATTGTGCCGCCGCCCGCTTCAGCTCCATCACCGCAGGGGATTATTCCCTGGCGGTCTTCTGGAAACGCTCCAGCAGTTCGTTGCCACGTGCCACGGCGTTGTCGAGCGCGGCCTTCGGCTCCTTCTTGCCAGCCCACACCGCTTCGAGTTCCTCGTCGATCACGGTACGGATCTGCACGAGGTTGCCGAGACGCACGCCGCGCGACTTGTCGGTGGTCTTCACGACCATCTGCTCGACCGAGACATCGGCACCCGGGTTCTTGTCGTAGTAACCCGACTTCCTCGTCATCTCATACGCAGCCATCGTCACCGGCAGGTAGCCCGTGGCCTGGTGCCAGTCCGACTGGATCTCGGGCCGCGACAGGAACGTGAAGAACTTGGCCACGCCCTTGTACTCGTCGGCCTTCTTGCCGCCCATCACCCACAGCGATGCGCCGCCAATGATCGTGTTCTGCGGCGCGCCCGGCACGTCCGGGTAGTACGGCAGTTGCGACACACCAAACTGGAACTTGGCGTTCTTGCGGATATTGGCCAGCGATGCGGACGAGCCCGTGAACATCGCGCACTCGCCGTTGTAGAACTTGGCCTGCGACTCCGCCTTGCGGCCGCCGTAGCTGAAGTAGCCCTTCTTCACCATCTCCTGCAGGTTCGTGATGTGCTTTACGTGCAGCGGGCTATTGAAGACCAGCCGTGCGTCGGTGCCGCCAAAACCGTTGTTCTTCGTGGCGAAGAGCGTGTTGTGCCAGGCGGAGAAACTCTCCAGGTGCACCCAGCTCTGCCAGTCGGTGGTATAGGCGCAGCTCTGGCCCGACGCCTTGAGCTTGGCCGAATACTGCATCACCTCTGGCCAGGTCTTGGGCGGGGCGGAAATGCCCGCCTTCTTGAAGGCATCCTTGTTGTAATAGAAGACAGTCGTCGAGCTATTGAACGGGAACGACAGCATCTCGCCCTTCGACGACGTGTAGTAACCCGCCACTGCCGGGATGTACGCCTTTTGGTCGAACTTCTCGCCAGCGTCCTTCATCACCTGCGACACCGGCTTGATGGCGCCCTTGGCGCTCATCATCGTCGCGGTACCCACCTCGAATACCTGCAGGATGGCCGGCGCGCCGCCCGCGCGGAACGCCGCAATGCCGGCTGCCATGGTCTCGTCGTAATTGCCCTTGTTGACCGGCACGATCTTGTAGTCAGACTGGCTGGCGTTGAACTTGTCGGCAATCTCATTGACCTTGTCGTTCAGCGCGCCCTGCATGGCGTGCCACCACTGGATCTCAACAGCGGCATGGGCCGTACCGGCCAAGGCCAGGGTTGCAACGGCGGCGAGCTTCAACGCGGTGCGTGGAAAAGACATTGGCATTTCTCCTGAGGCTGTGTTCGGTCCGACCAATTTTTTTGAAAAAGCGACCGACTGTATGCATTTTTTGTGACAGGCATGTTACGCCGCTCTTATGTCACGGCAAACAGGGCAAACCCGCCTTGCCGAAGAGATTGTTGCGGCATATTGACACTGCGCAACCATCGCCCTTGCAACAAGGACGCAGATACAATTCGCCGCCATGACCTCGCCCCAACCTTTCTCCGCCCTGCCCGACGCCGCCCTGTGCCGCGTGCGCGGCATCCTGACCGACATTGACGGCACGCTGACCACCGATGGCCGCCTGCCCGCGGCCACGTATCTGGCATTGGATCGCCTCACCCGTGCCGGGCTGCATGTGATTCCGGTAACTGGGCGATGCATCGCATGGGCGGAGATTCTGACTCGTCTGTGGCCGGTTGACGCAATCATCGGCGAAAACGGCGCCTTTTACTCGCATCTGCGTAACGGCAAGCTGGTTACCCGTTTTCTGGACGACGCGGAAACGCGCGATGCCAACCTGTTTCGCATCCACGCGCTCGGCCAGGAAATCCTGCGCGAGGTCCCCGGCTGCGCACTGGCATCGGACCAGGCATGGCATGCTGCCGATCTCGCGATCGACCATGCCGAGGACGTCCCGCCGCTGCCGCAACGAGCAGTCGACCGGATCGCCGAGATGATGCGCGAGGCTGGCATGACAGCAACGATCAGTTCGATCCATGTGAATGGATGGTTTGGGCACCACGACAAACTATCGATGAGCCGGCTGTGTGTAGAGGAACTCCTCGGTGACGACATCGACGCCAATCGCGACGAATGGCTGTTCATCGGCGACTCGGCCAACGACGTCGCGATGTTCGGCCACTTCCCGCTGTCGGTCGGCGTTGCCAACGTGAGTGACATCCTCCACCTGCTGCCGCACAAACCGGCCTACGTCACCAATGCATCCGGTGGCGAGGGTTTCGCCGAAATGGTGGAAAGGTTATTGGGACTGAGGCAGTTGGCCTGACGGTCGTCAAGCAAGGCTGAAGTTCTCCTGGAGCGGGTAGCTATCTCAAGATTCTCGCCCGTATAAGCATTGCTGCGCCGCAACGGCGTGGAATGCCAATACTCCAGGAGAACAATCAATGACGAACAAATCTCGCACATCGCCGCGCGCGAGGTACGCTGCTGTGGCGCTGCTCGCGGCCATTGCCCTGAGCGCTTGCGGAGGCGCTGGCGACGGATATCAATCCTCCCAGCCCGTGACCACGTCCGGTGCGCCCTCGACTCCGGAACCCTCTCTGCCCTCGGCTCCGGAACCCTCTCCGCCCAAGCCAACCAACGTCATGACACCGGCCTGCAGTCATTGCGGAGTGGTCGATGCGGACAACTACGCGGGGACCGGGGTGGGCGTCTGGCACGGCATCAATGCCACTGCAGACACTGTGGATATGCCAATTCACATTTCGGGATTGAAGGGCCAGGACGTGACGCTAGTCTTCACCAACCACACCGGCATTGCGCGGACCATGCCGAACATCTCGCTGACGACTTCGCAAATGCCGAGCATCGTCGCTAGCGCGCTGCGGTGGGACAACGGCACACAGGAAACCAAGCGCCGCATTTCCGACTTCAACCGTGAAGGCTGGGTCGCGCTCGCCGGCACGCGTGGCAGCACACCCCACTATTCCACTACAAGCGAGCCGACTCCTGCTGCGGTGGGTGATGTGAGGACCTGGTACCACGCTGACAATTCCGAGCGGTCAGCCATACTTGTGCGTCAGCAGGCAGCCTCCGATGGCACCACAATCAACATCTGGGTTGAAGAGTCGGAGAACGATGCCACCAAGGTACATTCGGACATCGTTGCCCGCCTCGCAGACGGCTTCGCCTCGAAAGGAAAGATCTACGACATGCTGAAGTCGGTGGGTGGCCCGCTCTGGGGGCCACACGCCTACTTCGACGTGATCTCCGCCACCGGACAGCCGATCGATATCGTCATCCTGAACTTCGACCACAATGAGAAGCCGTTTGGTGGAATCGGCTACTTCTACGGACGAAACGCCATAAAAAAAGCGGCGAGAACCAATCCATACAGCAACGAATCCGTATCCCTGTATCTGGATGCCGAGACGCTCTATCTGGGCGGCGAAGTTGGCATGAGGACAATGCTGCTGACCATGGCGCACGAGGCCGTGCACGCGCAGAACTTCTACCGTCGCGGGATGCTCATGGGGCCGAAGTACAGCTTCGACGAGTGGCTGGAAGAGGCTTCGGCCATGATGATGGAGGACCTCGCAAGCCTCTCGATCGACGCAAACTACAACGCAATCCGCGACGTTCGTTTCCGGGACTACATTGGCTACAAGGCCGGCTCTTACAACTGCGGCCTGACAACGTGGACACCGTTCGCCGCGTCATGCGACAGCTACTCGGTCTCCGGCTCGCTCGGCGGATTCCTGAACCGACAACTCGGACTCGATTTCTACAAGAACTTGCTGACCGACACGAGCAGCAACTCAGTGGCCGTACTCGACTCCGCCATTCGCTCGGTGCAGCCGGAATCGAGCCTCGGAGAGCAACTACGTCGGTTCGGCGCGACTTCGGGCGCGCTGATGAAATCCCCTAGCCCTGCCGGCTTTGGCTTCCCGGAACGACAAGACGGCCCGTTCACGCTTCCGCTGATCGATCCGCAAGCGCTCCTGCCCCTCCGGACACTGACGCAATCGATACCTGCCACTCTCGAGGCATACGCTAACCTGCCGGTGGTCCGTTCCGCAGTGAGCGGTGCATACAGCGAAACCGTGAAGGTTCCTGCCGGCTCCACGCTGTCTGTCGTGATTCAATAGTGAATACGGGGGCTGCGCAGCGGCCCCGCATTTCCGGAGACACCGCATGAGAGCAAGCCTCGGCGCGCTGCTCGCCGCAATCAGCATCGCAGCATGTGCGACAAACTCGCCGGCAGACGCGCGTCAGACATTGGTGGGTGAGATCTACGTCAAGGGGAACGACCCTTTCCCGACCGTCATGCTCGAGACCAGTGACATGACCTTCTGGGAGCTGAGCGGCGTTGCCGTCGCGGACGCTCGTGCGCTGACGGGCAAACGCGTGACGGCGCGGGGGAAAATCGAGCGGCCGCCGGGCCCCGATGTCTGGCTCCCGTCGCTGCGCGTCGACAGCGTGCCCGAGCTGGTTAGTCCCTGAATGGAAACCACCAAGCAAAAAAGAGAGGCCCCGCGAACGCGAGGCCTCTCGATCCAGGGCCACAGACTTACGGGTCTGCGATCAGTCGAACCCAAGCTCCTGCAGCTTGCGGGTAATGGTGTTCCGACCGATGCCGAGCCGCGTCGCGGCCTCCACGCGACGTCCGCGCGTGACACCGAGCGCGGCTTCCAACACCGCTTTCTCGAATCGCCGCGTCAGCGCATCCATGACTTCGGGCTGCCCCGATTCGAGCATCGACTTTGCCTCGCCAGCCAGCAGCGTTTCCCAGCTTGCCGAAACGGCGCTCGCCGCAAATGCCGACGCTGACGACGTGGCCGAAGAGACCATGGGCGGTCTCGTGGCGACCATCGTGTCACCCTCGCCCGCGGCATGCGTGCCGTAGTCAGAAACTTCCGCGGCCTCGTACTCTCCCGACGACCTCGACTCGCTCGGTGAACGCATCGGCGACACACTGCTTTCGCCGTACCCCGCCTCGATCATCTCGCGCGGGAAATCCTTGACCTCGATGGTCTGCGCCGGCGCCATGACGGTCAGCCAGTTGCAAAGGTTCTCGAGCTGGCGTACGTTGCCGGGGAACGGCAGCGTGCTGACGTAGGCCAGTGCGTCATCGGACATGCGCTTGGTTTCGACGCCAAGCTCCTTCGCGCTCTTCTGCAGGAAATGGCGGGCCAGCAGCGTGATGTCCTCCGGCCGCTCGCGCAGCGGCGGCAGGCGCAGGCGAATCACATTGAGACGGTGGAACAAATCCTCGCGGAACAGCCCTTCCTTGACGCGCGTCTCGAGGTTCTGGTGCGTGGCGGCAATGACGCGCACATTGGCGCGCAACGGATTATGCCCCCCCACCCGATAGAAATTTCCATCCGAAAGCACACGCAGCAGGCGCGTCTGCAAATCAAATGGCATATCGCCGATTTCGTCGAGGAACAGCGTGCCACCTTCGGCCTGTTCGAAGCGACCGCGACGCATGGTCTGCGCGCCGGTGAACGCGCCACGCTCATGGCCGAACAGCTCCGATTCGAGCAGATCCTTGGGAATCGCCGCCGTATTCAGCGCAATGAACGGACCATTCGCGCGCGGGCTGTGCTTGTGCAACGCACGCGCCACCAGTTCCTTGCCGGTACCGGACTCGCCGGTGATCATCACGGTGACGTTCGATTGCGACAGACGACCGATCGCGCGGAACACGTCCTGCATCGCCGGGGCCTGGCCGAGGATTTCCGGCGCATCGACCAAGCGATCGTCCATTTCCTCCTCGCGCAGGCTTTCCTCGAGCGCCCGGCGAATCAACTCGACTGCCTTGTCGACATCGAATGGCTTGGCCAGATACTCGAACGCGCCCCCCTGGAACGCGGCCACGGCGCTATCCAGGTCCGAATAGGCCGTCATCACGATAACGGGCAGGCCCGGATGCCGCGCCTTGATGGCCTGCAGCAGATCCAGGCCAGAACCGCCGGGCATTCGGATATCCGAAATCAGGACCTGCGGCTCGTCCTCTTCCAGCGCCGCGAGCACGTCGCGCACGTTGGTAAAACTGCGGGAGAGCAGGCTTTCACGGGCAAGGGCCTTTTCCAGGACCCAGCGGATTGATTGATCGTCGTCGACTATCCAGATCGGCTTCATGTGCGTCGCTTGTCTGCTCGGTGTCATGTGGTCTCCCGTATTCCCTGCTGATGGCAGGGCCCTGCGCCGCTCGCACCGTCTCGCCGATCGGGCGGTTAGTGCAATGGCAACAGGATACGGAAGTCGGTACAGCCCGGCTTGCTCTCGCATTCGATCAAGCCCTCGTGTTGCTGCACGAAGGTTTGAGCGAGTGTGAGACCGAGCCCGCTACCGCCATCCCTGCCCGAAACCAACGGATAGAAGATGCGCTCGCGAATGTCCTCGGGGATTCCCGGGCCGTTGTCAATCACATGCAAATCCAATGCCAGCTTGAAAAGCCGCTTGGCGATCGTGACCTGCCGGGCCACCCGGGTCCGCAGGATGATCTGCGCATCGCCGCGCGCAATACGCTCGTGCAGCGCCTGGGCGGCGTTATGGACGATGTTCAGCACGGCCTGGATCAGTTGCTCCATGTCGCCGCGCAATTCGGGCAGGCTGGCATCGTAGTCGCGCACGATTTCCAGCCCGTTAGGAAACTCGGCCAGCACCACCGAGCGCACTCGCTCCAGCACCTCGTGGATATTGAGGTCCGAGACGATGTGCGGATGACGATGCGGCTCCAGCAGGCGGTCCACCAGCGTCTGCAGGCGGTCCGACTCCTTGATGATGACCTGCGTGTACTCCCGGAGTGCACGCTCGGGCAACTCGAATTCGAGCAACTGGGCCGCGCCGCGAATCCCGCCCAGCGGGTTCTTGATCTCGTGAGCCAGATTGCGGATCAGTTCCTTGTTCGCCGAGGTCAGGTCAAGAATGCGCTCCTCGCGGTCACTGCGCACCTTCTGCTCGTTAAGCAGCACCTCGACCACTGCTGTGTTCGGGTAGCCTTCCACGCCACCGATTACCACGTGCGCGTGCATCGGTTCCTGCAATGGCGGCCGCAGGACCAGATCCTGCCTGCGCACGTCCACCTGCCGGGCCATCACCGTCTCGAACATGCTGTCGAGCTCTTCCGACGCCCCGAAAAGGTCCGGCAGGGACAGTTCCACCATGGCCTTGCGCGACACGGCAAAGCTGGCCTCCGCCGCCGGGTTCGCGTAAATCACCCGCAGGCCCGGCTGGCGCACCAGCAGCACAGGGTTGGCCACTACATCCAGGCCCGGATGCAGGGCCGCGCCGCCCAACGGCAGGATGTCCGCATCACGATCGGCCGGCTCGCCGGCGTCCGGCTTGCGGTCTGTTCCAGCTACCTTGCGGGACACTTCTCGAATCAGGCGGCGCATTCAACTCAATCCTTCAGGCCGGAAAGCTCCCGGCGCAGCGATGCCACGTTGGCTTCGCTGCGGGTGATGTCGTCACGAAGCCGCGCGACACGATCCAGGTACTTCTGATAATTGCGCTCGCCGCCCTGACGCTCCGGCTCGCCGTTGTTGTACTCGGCACGCAGACCGGCCAACCTGGCCTCCTCAGTTTGCAGTTCGGTTTCCAGCACTGTGCGGCGCTCGCTGTCACGGCTCTTTTGCGTAGCGCTATCCACGCGCGGGAAGCTGGTCGGCGACGTGGACGCCACCGACTTGCCACCCGAAGACGCGCCGCCAGCACGCGAGCCGGGTACGGTGACCACATCCGGCAGGTTCAGCCGCTTGCAGTCCTTGCTGTTGCCAGGATTGCCATTGCGGTACTCGGGCACGCCATCGGCGCCCTTGCACATGTACACGTCGGACGACTGCGCGGCGGCAGGCCGGGCCCATGGCAACGCCATGGCCGCGACCATCACCAAAATGGGGAAGCCCACACGCATCTGGTGCGGCAACGCACCGCTGGCATTGCTGAAGACCCTGCTCGAGATCGCTTCCATGAACATCGACATGTAGGTTAGGAAAAGAGCCCCATTCTAGCGATCAACGTGGCCTCAAAACAAAAAGGGACAGCCGAAGCCGCCCCTTCCTGGTGCAACTGTTGCCCGGCCACAACCCGGCAACTCACTCGGCTTACAGCGAGTAGTACATGTCGAACTCGATCGGGTGAGTCGTCATGCGGAAACGCGTGACTTCCTCCATCTTCAGTTCGATATAGGCGTCGAGCATCGAGTTCGAGAACACACCACCGCGGGTCAGGAACTCACGGTCGTTGTCCAGGTACTCCAGGGCCTGATCCAGGCTCGAGCAGACGGTCGGGATCTTCGCGTCTTCTTCGGGCGGCAGATCGTACAGGTTCTTGTCGGCAGCTTCGCCCGGGTGGATCTTGTTCATCACGCCATCCAGACCGGCCATCATCAGTGCCGAGAAGCCCAGGTACGGGTTCATCAGCGGATCCGGGAAGCGCGTTTCGATGCGGCGACCCTTCGGGTTGGCCACGTACGGAATACGGATCGAAGCCGAACGGTTGCGAGCCGAGTAGGCCAGCTTCACCGGTGCTTCGAAGCCCGGCACCAGACGCTTGTACGAGTTCGTACCCGGGTTGGTGATGGCGTTCAGCGCGCGAGCGTGCTTGATGATGCCGCCGATGTAGTACAGCGCGAATTCCGACAGGCCGGCGTAGCCGTTGCCCGCGAACAGGTTCTGACCGTCCTTCCAGATCGACTGGTGAACGTGCATGCCCGAACCGTTATCGCCCACGATCGGCTTCGGCATGAACGTGGCGGTCTTGCCGTAGGTGTGCGCGACGTTCTGGATCACGTACTTCTGCAGTTGGGTCCAGTCGGCGCGTTGCACCAGCGTGCTGAAGCGCGTGCCAATTTCGTTCTGGCCCTGGCCAGCCACTTCGTGGTGGTGCACTTCAACGGGGATGCCCAGCGATTCCAGAATCAGGCACATTTCCGAACGCATGTCCTGGAACGTGTCGATCGGGGCAACCGGGAAATAGCCGCCCTTCTTGCCCGGACGGTGACCGCTGTTGCCGTGCTCGAATTCCTTGCCCGACGACCATGGTGCTTCTTCCGACTGGATCTTCACCGAGCAGCCTTGCATGTCGATGTTCCAGGTCACGCCGTCGAAGATGAAGAACTCGGGTTCCGGACCGAAGAAGGCGGTGTCGCCCAGGCCGGTGCTCTTCAGGTAGGCTTCAGCGCGCTTGGCGATCGAGCGCGGATCGCGGTCGTAGCCCTTGCCGTCCGACGGCTCGATCACGTCGCAGCTCAGCACCAGCGTCGGCTCTTCGTAGAACGGGTCGATGTAGGCGGTACCCGAATCCGGCATGAGCAGCATGTCGGAGGCCTCGATACCCTTCCAGCCTGCGATGGACGAACCATCAAAGGCGTGGCCGCTCTCGAACTTGTCTTCGTCGAAGTGCGACACCGGCACCGAGACGTGCTGTTCTTTGCCCTTGGTATCCGTGAAACGGAAATCGACGAACTTCACGTCGTTTTCGTTCACGAGCTTCATCACATCTGCAACGCTCTGCGCCATGCCTATCTCCTGGAAATTCGGGCTGAAACTGGGAAAGTGGGTAAGCCAAAGTTGGTGCGGTCATCTGTCTGGACCGCCCCAAAAGGGACGTCGAATGTTAGCAGAAAGCGTGCCAGCCGAAGCCACCTTTCCGCCTGCCAGACTCCCGACTTCCCGAAAAACGTGCACTGGCTTGGATTGGCGCGCACCGGAGCGAAAACATCGGATTGCATGCAATCCAGCCGGCCAACCTGATGCCACGGCGAAGTGCACTGCCCGCGCACGCCGCTCACCCCAATCAAACACCATAACGGTGCGCAATCCAAGGTTTTGCACCGTTTATGTGCTCACCTCGAAATTAGGCACCATATGGGTGCAATCGCATAGCACCACCACCGCGCCTTGCTTGGACATTTTTCGGGTCTGCCACAATGGCCGCGCTAGAATAACGCCGATTCAGCCGGCTTCCCAGTGCCGCGTTGGCCTTGTTGCCCCTGCTCAGGCCAGCCCCCGCTTTCCCTCCATTCTTATTGACTCCGTCACAAAAGATGACTACCCGAGACGAACTCCTCCAGGCCGCCCAGACGCGCAAGCAGCAAGGCGAACTCTCCTATTTCGGCGCCCTCACGCCGCAAGAGGCCTATGCGCTGCTGCAGGCCGAGCCGAAGGCCGTACTGGTCGACGTGCGCACGCAGGCAGAACTGGATTGGGTGGGCGGCGTGGATCTGCCCGACGAGCAGTTCGCCCATATCGAATGGATGTCGTATCCCGGCGGCGCCCAGAACGCCAACTTTGTGGCTGAACTGAAGGCCCGGGTACCGGCCGACGCGCCGGTGCTGTTCCTGTGCCGCAGCGCCGCCCGCTCGAAACACGCGGCGCGCGTGGCGACGGAAAACGGTTACCTGCTGGCGATGGATGTACTCGAAGGCTTCGAAGGCAACCGCGACGACCACCATCACCGCAAGACGGTGGAGGGCTGGTGCGTGCGCGGCCTGCCGTGGCATGGCGCCTGAGCAGCGCCACGAATCATTGATACGCCGCTTACTGCTCGACGATCTCGAAGCCCATCGTCCGGACCCCGTCGAGCAGCATCGCGTAAGCCGGCCCGACCATGTCGGCCGGCCCCTTCACACCAAGGTCGATATGGCGCCGCACGAATTTGTCACCGCGCGCGGCATCCCCGACTGATGGCAGGCTGAACACGCGAATACCGGCGAACGACGCCTCCACCTGCTCCATCAACGGCGTCAGCGTCGATTCGGGCGCCTCGAACACGTAGAACGCGCGCGACACCTCGGTATCCTGATGGAACAGGTGCGCGTACCGGTTGTCCAGCACCCACTCCATCATCGGCCACGCCATGACCGGGAAGCCCGGCATGAAATGGTGATCGGCCACCG
Organism: Cupriavidus sp. UBA2010; assembly: GCF_002335265.1. Taxonomy (NCBI): domain Bacteria; kingdom Pseudomonadati; phylum Pseudomonadota; class Betaproteobacteria; order Burkholderiales; family Burkholderiaceae; genus Cupriavidus; species Cupriavidus sp. UBA2010. The sequence continues at coordinate 92,637 of NZ_DDCI01000012.1, read as the reverse complement.
AGAAACCCGGAATGCGGTTGTAGCTGTTCGGAATGATCCGGGCACCGACCGGGAACTCCCCCATCTTGAAACGATGCTGGTTCTCTGGCTGGTTCAGATCCGCCTTGACCGGATCGCCATTGGCCGTTTCCGCAATACGCAATGCGATCAGTTCGCGCGCCTCGGGGTGCAAGGCCAGATCCACGCCCAGCGCCGCGGCCACGCATTGGCGCGTGTGGTCGTCAGGCGTGGCGCCGATGCCACCCGTGCAGAAGACGATATCCGCGCCCGCCAGCGTGCGGCGTAGCGTGGCCGTGATGCGCTCGCGGTCATCCCCGATGTACTCGGCCCAGTCCAGCGCCAGCCCGCGCGCGCCAAGTAGCTCGATGGCACGGCGCATGTGCTTGTCCTCGCGCCGACCGGAGAGAATCTCGTCGCCGATGACAATCAAACCAAAACCCATGATGCGCTCGCTCAGAATTGTTTTCAGGAAGGCTCGATGCGGCGCACATCAGAGGGCGCCAGCTCGATCACGTCGGTAGCCGGGGGCGGTGGCGGCGCGGCGGCCGCGCGCTCCGCACGCAGATCCCCCAGCGCGCGCAGGCAGAAGTGGCCGAACCACAGTGCCGAGAAAATGAAGATCAGCACGTAGAGCCACAGCGTGCCGGCCAGCACCAGCGGGAACAGGAAGATGATGACAGCGGACCAGACCCACAGCAACGTCGGCGCGGACCCGAGCAAGCCAACCGCCACACCGATCATCAGCAGCGGCACCCGATGGCGCTTCATGAGCGTCTTGCGTTCTTCGGCCGTGGCATGTTCCGCCAGTGCGTCGTAGGTCATCACCCGGTACGTCAGCCAGCCCCACAATACCGGCGGAATCAGCGCGAAGAACGGCGGAATCAGCCATAACGGCAGCGTGATGAGGATCAGCAACAGGAAGATCAGCGTGCTGCCGAGCGTCTGGAAGACGCTGCCAACGATGCTGCCCCCATGAGACTTGGCCAGATCCGGATAGCTGCGTTCGAGCTGCCTGACCACCACCGGCACCGAGAACAAGCTGATGAAGATCAGCATCGACGCAATGACCAGCGGGATCGCCAGGGTCAGCACGAAGAGCGGCGCCACCACGCTGCGCAGCGACTGCAGACCGAGCCAGTCGAGCATCGAGTAGATCCAGCTCGTGAACACCGAGCCTTCGAGGATGGCGCGGGCCGTCCCCATGATTGGTTCCCAGCCCCACCAGATCAGGCCGCCCCAGAGGACGGTAGCGAGAACGAATGGCACGATGGTCAGCATCAGCATCCGTGGATGCATCTGACTGACCAGTGCGCGGCCAAACGAGCGGAAGATATCGTTCATGCGGCAAAGAGGTGAAAGAAGCCCTCGGAGCCTAGCACAGCCCGGCGATCGTGTTTCCGGAAACCCTCGGAAATGCGCGCGAAGTGGCGCTGGAGCCGAGCAGAAAGAAACCTACCCCAGGCGAAGCAACCGCTTGATGCCAAGCCATTGCTGCGACAGGAAGCCATCGCCGTAGCTACGCGCACGCCCGGCAGGTGGCGGCATCTGGTCGCGGATGCCGGTCGGATGATAGGCGTCGGTGAAGTCCGCAGTGCCAAAGAGCATGTCCCACCAAGGGAAGATCACGCCATAGTTGCACCCGCCGAGCCGTGCGGGCTTGTCCGCCGTGGCGCGTTTTTCATGGCCGAGCCCCACCGCGTGGTGCGTGCGATGGAAGCGCGGCGAAATCAGCAGGCGCTCGCCCAACCAGCCGAAGTGCAGGCGCAGATTGGCGTGCTGCAGGCTCTGCAGCAGTTGCGACAGCGCCACAAGCAGGACGTACTGCGACGGCTCGACCCCCACCGCCAGCGCAACGGCCGCGAAAACGAAATCGCGCAGGATATCGTCGAGCAGATGATTGCGGTTGTCGCTCCAGAGCGTCATTTGGCGCTGGCTGTGGTGCACCGCGTGCAGGCTCCACCACCAGCGGTACGTATGCGACAGCCGGTGATACCAGTAGTCGAGCAGGTCGAAAAGCGCCAGATAGAGGAAAAAGCTGATCAGCGGGATCGACGTCACGCCGGGCCACCAGTCCTCGACGTTGACACGCTGCCATCCCAGCAGTCGCAGATGGCCTTCGATGCCATCCATCAACGGTGCCAGCAGGAAAAACATCACCAGCCGGAACAGCCCCAGGCGATGGATGAGCGTATAGAGGATATCGGTGCGGATGGCCGCGCGGTCGGTCACGGCCTCAACGGGCCGCAGTCTCTCGAGCGGACCGAGGATCAGCACCATCACGGCGATCTGGACCAACCCGACCAGCAGCCATTCCGTGCCGGTGAACGCGTCTTCGGCATAGCCACCGAAGCCGAGGTTATAAACCACGGGCAACACCACGTTCTGAAAGACCGTGGCTTCGATCTGGCCCACCCACAGGTTAAGCCAGTTGGCGAGCGCGTCCCACATTACCGTTTCGCTCCCGATACAGACGATGTTTGAGGTTGTTCCCCCGCCTGCTCCACTCGCACCGGACCACGCTGGGCAATCCAGTGCTTGTACTGCGGATGCTCGCGCAGCGTGGCGAAGCAAAAGCCCTTCTGCTCGAGCCCGCTGATCAGCGGCTCCAGCACGCCCGGCGCCCAGGGGTCCTTGCGCGACCAGATACCCAGGTGGGCCATCGTGATGTCGCCATCGCGCAGATCGCGCAGCGCGCGTTCGAGCAACACCTGGTTAGGGTAGCGCTCGGAAGACAGTTCGTCGCCGAGAAAACCGGCCGGCGCCCAGCCCACGTGCTTGAAGCCGCATTGCTCGGCCCATGCCAGCGTCTTCGGTGACGTATGGCCACCCGGAGCGCGCCACAGCGGCACCATCGGCTGACCGGTCATCGACTGGAAGGCCTGCGCGCTCCGGCGCAGTTCCGTGCAGAACGATTCCTCGGTCATCGCCACGTCCTTGCCGCCCTGCGCCCCGAACTGCGGCCGCATGACGACCTTGCCGCCCTCGCCACCCTTCGCGCTGCGAAGGTAGACATGGTCGAACGTGTGGGTGCCAAAGGCATGACCGTCGGCAGCCAGCGATTTCCAGTAAGCCGCCCAAGTTGGATCCAGCGAATTGTCGTGGTTGACCGTGGGCTCGTTGGCCAGGAAGAACGTCGCGCGGATATGGTGCTTGCGCAACGTGCGAGCGATCAGTTCCGCCTGGCTCATGCTGCCAGTGTCAAACGTCAGATAGAGCGTGCCGGCTCGGCAGGCTCCGGGGCTGGCGTCGGCCGCCAGAGCAAGCGAGGCGCTCGCCAGCAACCCCGCCGCAGCTACCCCGATCCGGATCATCCAGTTGCGCATGGCGCTGACCTTCTTAATAGAGCGGCGCGCGCGTGCGGAAGTAGATGCCATGCGGCGATTTGCCGACACGGATCGTCTTGATCATCTTGCGGCTGGCCACATCGATCAGGCCAACCGAGCGCGCCCAGCGGAACGTCACCCAGAGCGTCTTGCCATCGGCAGTCAGTTCCATGTCGTCCGAGCCCGGCAGCAGACCCGTGATCTCGCCGACCTTCGACAGCGTTTGCTGGTCGATGATGCTTATCGAGCCAGACACCCGGTTGCTCAGGAACAGATGCCGCTTGTCGCCCACGGCCCGGAAGTTGTGCGCGCCCTTGCCGGTCTGGATCTGCTTGACCACTGTCCGGGTACGCCAGTCGATCACGGCAACGTAGTCAGCCCCCGTCATGCCCACCAGCAAGTACTTCTGGTCTGGCGTGACCCAGATACCGGCCGGCGCGGAGCCAGCCTCCATGGTCCAGAGCACGGCGAGCGTGTTCAGGTCGATCGCGGCGATCTGGTTCGAATCCTGCAGCGTGATGAATGCAATCTTGCTGTCGGCCGTGAACGCGATATGGCTCGGTGTCTTGGCCAGCGGGAACTGCTTGGCGATCTTGAGCTGGCGGCCATCCCAACGATAGACGTCGACGCGGTCCAGCCGGTTGCCGGTGGCGATGAACCACTTCTGGTCGGGCGAGAAGCCGATCTGGTATGGGTCGTCGATGTTCGGCACGCGCTGCTGCACCTTGCCGGTCACCGGGTCGAGGAAAACGAGGTCGTTGCCAACCGCATTGGCGACGATCAGCGATTTGTCGTCGGGGGTGGCGATCAGGTGATGGGGTTCCTTCCCGATCGGGAACGTCTCCAACACCTTCTGCGTGTCCTTGTCGATCAAAGTAACGCTTGCGTCACCTGAATTCAGGATTACTACAACTTCCGCGCGGGCGGGTGCGGACACCAATGCCAATGCCAGGGCGCCGACCGAAACAGCGCCAGCCACAACACGACGCAATGCGAGCATAAGACCGTTAAATCATGACGAATCGCGCATTCTAACGTTTCAATCGACCAGTACGATGACGTGAATCATCAAACTTGAGGGCCTATCACAATTAGATACAAATAATCTGGACAGCCCCCCCTCCTGGACACCGGCCTATCGCTGCATGGACTCCCAGACTTTCTGAAGCCGCTTGACCGACATTGGCTGTGGCGTGCGCAGTTCCTGCGCGAACAAGGCCACCCGCAATTCCTCAAGCATCCAGCGGAATTCGTCGAGGCGGGCATCGGCAGCGCCCCGGCCCTGCGACCGTAGTTGCTTCTCCGCACGCTGCCACTGTTGCACCAGCGGGGTCATTTCCTGGATGCGCTGGCTGTCACGGGACGGATCGCCCTTGAGCTTGTCCACCCGCATCACCATGCCCTTCAGGTAGCGCGGAAAGTGCGCCAGCTGGACATATGGCGTATCGATCACGAAAGACTTCGTCATCAAGCGTGCCAGTTGGCCTTCCAGATCCTGATAGGCCGAGCCGAACGGCTTGGCCTGGAGCAGCTTACGCGGCAGCCCCGCAAACTCGGCGAGGATCGTGCCCACCAGCCGCGCGATTTCCTGGGCCAGCAGCGACAGCCGCGCCCGCCCTTCTTCCTTGCGGGTATTGAACTCGGCTTCGTTGCGCGGCAGGGGCGCCTGCAGGCAGGCGCGTTCCAGCGCCATCATGACGATCTGGTTACGCAACTCCTCCTGCGTGCCCAGCGTCATGTACTGCATCGCCATCTGCTGCAGGTTCGGAATGTTCTTCTCGATGAACTTGACCTGCTCGCGCAGTTGCAGTGCGAACAACCGGCGCAGCCCGGCATGGTGGATACGCGCGGCCTCCTGCGGATCGTCGAAGACTTCCACATCGCAGTGATCGCCGTGGTCAACCAGCGCCGGATAGCCAAACAGCGTCTGGTTGCCCTTGCGGATCTCAAGCAGTTCGGGCAACTCGCCGAACGACCACGAGGTCAGGTTCTCGAATTGACCGGCTTCCGCCGCAGGCACATCACGCGCGGCAATGTTCTGGAACGACTGCTGCGCCTGACCGCCGAACTCCGCACGCAACTGGGCCAGGTTGCGGCCCATGTCCAGCTGGCGGCCGTGCTCGTCGATCACCTTGAAATTCATCGCGTGGTGGGCAGGCAGCGTCTCGAGCTTGAAGTCCGCACGCTTGATCATCGTGCCGGTCTGCTCGCGGACGTCGGCGATCAGCACATCGAGCAGATCTCCCTCCCCGAACGGCTGGCGGTCGACAAACCCAGCCGCGTAGTCGGGCAGCGGCACGCAGTGGCGGCGCAGCTTCTGTGGCAGCGATTTCAGCAGCAGATGCACCTTCTCCTTGATCATGCCCGGCACGAGCCACTCGGTGCGCTCGGGTCGTACCTGGTTGAGCGCGTACAGCGGCACCGTCAGCGTCACGCCATCGCGATGGCTGCCAGGTTCGAAGTGGTACGTCAGCGCCATGTCGATCCCGGCGATCGGCAGGATCTTCGGGAACAGGTCCGTCGTGATACCTGCCGCTTCGTGCCGCATCAACTCGTCGCGATTCAGGTACAGGAGTTTGCGATCCTTCGCGGACTCCGCCTGATACCACTTCTCGAACGCCACCTGATTGTGGATGTCGGCGGGAATCGCGCGATCGTAGAACGCGAAAATGAGCGCGTCGTCCACCAGCACGTCCTGACGGCGCGACTTGTGCTCCAGGTTCTCGATCTCGCGCACCAGACGCTGGTTATGGGCGAAGAACGGCAGCCGTGTGTCGAACTCGCCTTCCACTAGTGCGTGGCGGATGAACAGCTCGCGTGCCTCGGCCGGGTTCATCGGCCCAAAGTGCACCCGACGATGCTGGTACACGGGCAAGCCGTACAGCGTGCCGCGCTCGAGCGCCAGCACTTGCCCGGCCTTCTTCTCCCAGTGCGGCTCGCTCCAGCTCACCTTGAGCAGATGGCTGCCTACCTGCTCGACCCATTCCGGCTCGACGCGGGCCAGCGTGCGCGCGTACAGGCGACTGGTTTCCACCAATTCGGCCGCGATGATCCAGCGCCCCACCTTGCGCGCGATGAGCGAGCCCGGCCAGAGGTGGAACTTGATGCCGCGCGCGCCCAGGTACTCGCGCCCCTTGCCATCGGATTCGTCCAGCTTCAGGCCAACGTTGCCGAGCAGGCCGGTCAGCAGCGCCTTGTGCACCTGCTCGAAGGTCGGCTCGCTCTCGTTCAGGCGCCAGCCCTGTTCCGTCACCGTGGTCAGCAACTGCGAATGCACATCGCGCCATTCGCGCAGGCGAACATGCGACAGGAAGTTGGCGCGGCACTGCTCCTGCAACTGCCGGTTGGTCTTCTTGTGCGCGACGGCTTCTTCGAACCACTTCCACAGCTTGACCCAGCCCAGAAACTCGGACTTCTCGTCCATGAACTTGCGATGTGCCTGGTCGGCGGCCTCCTGGGCCTCCTGCGGGCGGTCTCGCGGGTCCTGCACGGACAACGCGCTGGCGATGATCAGCACCTCGCGCAGACATTGCTGGTCGCGCGCGGCCAGGATCATCCGCGCCACGCGCGGGTCGAGCGGCAGCTTGGACAACTGGCGGCCAACGCCGGTGAGCTGGTTGGCCTCGTCGAACGCGCCCAGTTCCTGCAGCAACTGGTAGCCGTCGGCGATGGCACGGCCCAGCGGCGGCTCGATAAACGGGAACGCCTCGATATCGGTCAGGCGCAGCGCTTTCATGCGCAGGATGACCGCTGCCAGCGACGAGCGCAGGATTTCCGGATCGGTGAAGCGCACGCGGCCCAGGAAATCACTTTCCTCGTACAGGCGGATGCAGACACCGTTCGCCACCCGGCCACATCGGCCGGCACGCTGGTTGGCTGCCGCCTGCGAGATCGATTCGATCTGGAGTTGCTCGACCTTGTTGCGGTACGAATAGCGCTTGACGCGCGCCAGCCCCGTATCCACCACGTAGCGGATGCCAGGCACCGTCAGCGACGTCTCCGCCACGTTGGTGGCCAGCACGATGCGCCGCGCGTTCGACGGTTTGAACACCCGTTCCTGCTCCTGCACGGACAGCCGCGCAAACAGCGGCAGGATTTCCGTATGCGGCGGATGATGCTTGCGCAGCGCCTCGGCGGCCTCGCGGATCTCCCGCTCGCCCGGCAGGAACACCAGCACGTCACCGGGCCCGACGCGGCAGAGTTCGTCCACGGCGTCAACGATGCCGTCGTACAGATCGCGCTCCCGGGCCTTCTCGGTACGCGGGGCGCCGTCGGCCGGCGCATCCGCCTGGATCGGCCGGTAGCGCACCTCTACCGGATAGAGTCGGCCACTGACCTCGATCACGGGCGCCGGCTTGCCGTTGCGCGCGAAATGCTCGGCAAAGCGCTTGGCGTCGATGGTTGCCGACGTGATGATCACCTTCAGATCCGGCCGCTTCGGCAAGATCTGGCGCAGGTAGCCGATCAGGAAGTCGATGTTGAGGCTGCGCTCGTGCGCCTCGTCGATGATGATCGTGTCGTAGGCGCGCAGCAGCGGATCATTCTGCGTCTCGGCCAGCAGGATGCCGTCGGTCATCAGCTTGACCGATGCACCGGCCGACATCGTGTCGTTGAACCGGACCTGATAGCCGACCGTCTCGCCCAGCGGCGTGCCCAGTTCCTGCGCGATGCGCTTGGCCGTGGAGGTGGCCGCGATCCGGCGCGGCTGGGTGTGGCCGATCAGCCCGCCGCCGGGCTTGCCCTCGCGTGCCGGGCCCCGCCCGATCGACAACGCGATCTTCGGCAGCTGAGTGGTCTTGCCCGAGCCGGTTTCGCCGGAAACGATGATGACCTGGTTGGCCTGCAGTGCCCGGGCGATCTCTTCGCGCCGCGCCGAGACGGGCAAGGCCTCCGGAAACGTGATTTCCGGTATCGGATTGGCAAGCCGTGCCGGCTGGGGCGCACGAGGTTGGCGAGGCCCGCCGGGCGGGCGAGGCGCGCGCGCGGCGGCCTCCGCCGGCCGCATGGCGGGATTCGGAGGAACCGGGGAAGTCGTGGCCTCGGCGGGCCGGGACGGAACAGGTTTGGCGGGGCGTTGTGCTGACATTGGCCGGGATTATAATCCGCCGCATGAACGCCAGAACCGACTCCCCGCAGCAGGACCCCGATCCTGCCTCCGCCCCGCTCCCGCTGCCCGTAAAGGCCGCGCCCGACACCCAGAAGCCGCCCGTCGCCACGGAGCTTGCCGAGCCCGCCGGCCCGGACCAGCAGCAGTTCGTCGACTGGCTGCGATCGGTCGCGCCCTATATCCATGCCTTCCGGGGCAAGACCTTCGTGATCGCCTTCAGCGGCGAACTGGTCAAGGCCGGGGTGCTCAACGGACTGGTCAACGACGTGGCACTGCTGCACGCGATGGGCATGCAGATTGTGCTGGTGTTCGGGTCCCGACCGCAGGTGGAAGAACAGCTCGCGCTGCGCAATGTCCAGTCGCAGTACGCGGAAGGCATCCGAATCACCGACAACGCCGCGCTGGAATGCGCCAAGGAAGCCGCCGGCGAACTGCGCCTCGACATCGAGGCCGCGTTCAGCCAGGGGCTGCCCAACACGCCGATGGCTGGCGCCCAGCTTTCCGTGGTGTCGGGCAACTTCATCACCGCGCGCCCGGTGGGCATCGTCAATGGCGTGGACTATCAGCACACCGGTCTGGTCCGCAAGATCGACGGCGACTCGATGCGCATGTCGCTATCGCACGGCAAGGTGGTGCTGCTGTCGCCGCTCGGCTTCTCGCCGACCGGCCAGGCATTCAACCTGTCGATGGAGGACGTGGCCAGCGCCACGGCCAGCGCGCTCAAGGCGGACAAGCTGATCTTCATCACCGAGGTACCCGGCGTGCCCGACCAGGTGGGCAAGCTGATGAAGGAAATGTCGCTGCGCACCGCCGTGGAACGGCTCCAGAACAACCATCTGCCGCCCGACGTCGCGTACTACCTCCAGCATCTGGTCAAGGCGCTCAAGGGCGGCGTGCCGCGCGCGCACCTGATCCCGTTCTCGCTGGACGGTTCGGTACTGCTGGAGCTGTTCCTGCACGACGGCGTGGGCACCATGCTGTCCGACAGCGATCTGGAAAGCCTGCGTGAAGCCACGCTCGACGACGTCGGCGGCATTCTGCAACTCATCGCCCCGCTCGAGGCCGATGGCACGCTGGTTCCCCGCGGCCGCCATCTGCTCGAGCGCGACATCGACAAGTTCTCGGTGATCGAGCACGACGGCGTGCTGTTCGGCTGCGCCGCGCTCTATGAATTCCCGCGCGAGAACATGGGCGAGATGGCCTGCCTTACCGTATCGCAGGAAGCCCAGGGCACCGGCGACGGCGAACGGCTGCTCAAGCGGATCGAGCGCCGCGCCCGCGCGCTGGGCCTGGAACGCCTATTCGTGCTCACCACGCGCACCGAACACTGGTTCCTCAAGCGGGGGTTCGTCCACGCCACGGTCGACGATCTGCCCGAAGACAAGCGCAAGCTCTACAACTGGCAGCGCAAGTCGATGGTCCTGATGAAGAAGCTCTGACGCCGCAGTAACAACAAGGTCGGCAGGGGCATGGGCGGATACTCCCGCCCGGCCGGCCAGCTTGGCTACAATAGCGGCCAAACGAACAAGGAGTCCCTCATGGCCCGCATGGTCCATTGCATCAAGCTGAACAAGGAAGCCGAAGGCCTCGACTTCCCCCCGCTGCCGGGCGATCTCGGCAAGAAGATCTGGCAGAACGTGTCCAAGGAAGCCTGGGCCGGCTGGCTCAAGCATCAGACCATGCTGATCAACGAGAACCGCCTGAACATGGCCGACCCGCGGGCGCGCCAGTACCTGATCAAGCAGACCGAGAAGTACTTCTTCGGCGACGGCGCCGACCAGGCCGCGGGCTACGTGCCCCCGCCGGCGGCCTAAGCATTGCCGCCCGCTCCTTTCCCGCACGCGGGAGAGGAGCCGGGGGAAACGGCCGCCACATTGAATCCCGCTTTGCCGGGATTCACCGACCGCACGGTCCGGAATTGGCCGACTCCCCCATCACTTCCCGCCGTCCATATGCCGATCGGACTAGTCCGTCCCGCATAGCCCCTTCCCCACCTACCTCTACGCCCGGCGAATAGTCGGCAAATCGCCACAGGCCTAATCTGGCGTCACTCCCCAAAGTGACTTCGGAACCCGGCCATGGCCACCCCAAACCTCCCCTCCAGCAAGCCAGAACCCGTCCCTTCCGGTGCTTGGACGACGCTCTGGTCCAGCACTTTCGCCTTCACGATCTGTTTCGCCGTCTGGATGCTGTTTGCCGTGCTCGGCATTCCGCTCAAGAAGGAACTCGGCCTGAATGACACCGAGTTCGGGCTGCTGGCAGCCACGCCGGTGCTGAGCGGCTCCCTGATCCGCGTGCCGCTCGGCATCTGGACGGACCGCTACGGCGGCCGCGTCGTGTTCTTCGTGCTGATGCTGCTGACGGTGATCCCCATCTGGCTGATCTCGTACGCGCATACGCTGTGGCAACTGCTGGTGCTCGGGCTGTTCGTCGGCCTGGCGGGCGGCTCGTTCTCGGTGGGCACGCCGTATGTCGCCCGCTGGTTCCCGCGCTCGCGCCAGGGCCTGGCCATGGGCATCTTCGGTGCCGGCAACTCGGGCGCCGCCTTGACCAAGTTCGTCGCGCCCGCTCTGATTCTGGCCGCCGGCACCTGGGAAATCGTGCCGAAGGTGTACTCGGTGGCGATGCTGATCACCGCCATCGTGTTCTGGCTGTTCTCGCGCAGCAATCCCGCGCACCGCGTTTCGTCGGCCACCAGCTGGCGTGCGCAACTTGCCGTCATGCGTGATCCGCGTGTCTGGCGCTATTCGCAGTACTACTCGGTCGTGTTCGGCGGCTACGTTGGCCTCTCGCTGTGGATGACCAAGTACTACATCGGTGAGTACGGCTTCGACATGAAGACGGCCGCGTTCCTCGCTGCCTGCTTCTCGCTGCCAGGTGGCGTGCTCCGAGCAATCGGCGGCTGGATCTCGGACCGCTACGGCGCGCACCGCACCACGTGGTGGGTCATGTGGGTCAGCTGGGTCACGTTCTTCCTGCTCAGCTACCCGAGGAGCGACTTCACGATCCACACCGCCAACGGCCCGGAGAGCTTCCATATCGCGCTCTCGCCGACGGTGTTCACCATCCTGATGTTCGTGGTCGGTATCGCGTTCGCGGTCGGCAAGGCTTCTGTCTTCAAGTTCATCTCGAACGATTTCACACACAACATCGGCGCGGTCTCCGGCGTAGTCGGTCTGGCCGGCGGCCTCGGTGGCTTCATCCTCCCGATCCTGTTCGGCGCACTGGCCGACCTGACCGGCATCCGCACCAGCTGTTTCATGCTGATGTACGGCGCGGTCTGCGTGAGTCTGGTGTGGATGCACTACAGCCAGCGCGCGGCAAACGCCAGGCCGACGCCCGAAACCCTGCAAACCGCCTGAGTTCCGTCTCCTCCGAAACCAACTAACTGCATATCATGTCAAGTTCCGTACTGACCCGCTGGGAGCCCGAGAACGTGGCCTTCTGGCGCGACCAGGGCGAGCGAATCGCCTATCGCAACCTCTGGATCTCGATCCCCGCGCTGATGCTGGCGTTCGTGATCTGGATGCTCTGGAGCGTGGTGGCGGTCAACCTCGACCGCGCCGGCTTCCAGTTCACCAAGAACCAGCTCTTCTGGCTGACCGCGCTGCCCGCGCTGTCCGGCGCCACGCTGCGTATCTTCTACTCGTTCCTGGTGCCGATCTTCGGCGGCCGCCGCTTCACGGCCATCTCCACGGCGCTGCTGCTGATCCCGGCGCTGGGCATGGGCTTCGCGCTACGCGACCCGTCGACCAGCTACCCCACGCTGCTGATCCTGGCGCTGCTGTGCGGCCTGGGCGGCGCGAACTTCAGTTCGTCGATGGCCAACATCAGCTTCTTCTTCCCGAAGGAAAAGAAGGGCCTGGCCACCGGCCTGAACGCCGGCATCGGCAACCTGGGCGTCTCCGTGGTGCAGTTCGTCACGCCGCTGGTGGTTTCGGTGGCCGTGTTCGGCGCGCTCGGCGGTGAACCCCAGACCTACAAGGCGGCCGACGCCACACAACAACTCTGGCTGCAGAACGCCGGCTTCATCTGGGTGCCGTTCATCATCGTCGCCTCGCTGGCAGCATGGTTCGGCATGCACGACATCGCCGACGCGCGCGCATCGTTCGCCGAACAGGCCGTGATCTTCACACGCAAGCACAACTGGCTGATGTGCTGGCTCTATATCGGCACGTTCGGCTCGTTCATCGGCTTCTCGGCCGGCCTGGCGCTGCTGACCAAGTCGCAGTTCCCCGGTGTCAACCCGACGGCCTACGCCTTCCTCGGACCGCTCGTTGGCGCACTGACCCGCCCGGTTGGTGGCTGGATCTCGGACAGGCTCGGCGGCGCCCGCGTCACGCTCTGGACCTTCATCGGCATGATCTTCGCAGTCTGCGCCGTGCTGGGCGCCCTGCGCGCCGATGGCGGCGCGGGCAACTTCCCCGCCTTCCTTGGCGCATTCATCGTGCTGTTCGCCCTGACCGGCATCGGCAACGGTTCGACGTTCCGCATGATCCCCGTGATCTTCCTGACAGAGCGCCAGCGCGCGGCCGGCAAGGACGCCGCCTCGCAGCGGCAGGCCGTGCAGGACGCCGGCAAGGAATCGGCCGCCGTGCTCGGCTTCTCGGGTGCGATCGGCGCCTACGGCGGCTTCTTCATCCCCAAGAGCTTCGGCACCTCGCTGGACCTGACTGGTTCGCCCCTTGCCGCGCTCTACTGCTTCATCGTCTTCTACGTGACCTGTGTGCTCGTGACGTGGTGGTTCTACGCCCGCCGCAACGCCGCAATGCCGTGCTGACAGAACGAACCCCACAGGAGAACCCTACAAAATGAGTCACTTTCTCGATCGACTGAAGTTCCTGTCGCGCGTGAAGTCCACCTACTCGGACGGACACGGCGCGGTGGTCAACGAGGACCGCAAGTGGGAAAACACGTACCGCAGCCGCTGGCAGCACGACAAGATCGTGCGCTCGACGCACGGCGTCAACTGCACCGGTTCCTGCTCTTGGAAGGTCTACGTCAAGAACGGCCTGATTACCTGGGAAACCCAGCAGACCGACTATCCGCGCACGCGCCCCGATCTGCCCAACCATGAACCGCGCGGCTGCCCGCGTGGCGCGTCGTACAGCTGGTACGTATACTCCGCGCAGCGGGTGAAGTACCCCATGATTCGCGGCCGCCTGATGGAAATGTGGCGCGAGGCCCGCAAGACGATGGATCCGATTTCCGCCTGGGAATCGATCAGCCAGAACCCGGAGAAGGCCCGCCGCTACAAGAGCGTGCGCGGCCAGGGCGGCTTCGTCCGCGCGGACTGGCAGACTGCCACCGAGATCATCGCGGCGGCCAATGCCTACACGATCAAGCAGTATGGCCCCGACCGCGTGATCGGCTTCTCGCCGATTCCGGCCATGTCGATGGTGTCGTACGCCGCCGGCGCGCGCTACCTGAGCCTGATCGGCGGTGCCTGCCTGTCCTTCTACGACTGGTACTGCGATCTGCCGCCGGCCAGCCCGCAGATCTGGGGCGAGCAGACCGACGTGCCGGAATCCGCCGACTGGTACAACAGCACCTACCTGATGGTGTGGGGCTCGAACGTGCCGCAGACGCGCACGCCTGACGCCCACTTCTACACCGAGGTGCGCTACAAGGGCACCAAGACCGTGGCCGTGTCTTCGGACTTCGGCGAAATGGTCAAGTTCGGTGACATCTGGCTCGCGCCGAAGCAAGGTACCGATGCCGCCCTGGCGATGGCCATGGGCCACGTGGTGCTCAAGGAGTTCCACGCCACCGGCAAGTCGGCCTACTTCCGCGACTATGTGAAGCAGTACACCGACATGCCGCTGCTGGTGCTGCTGCGCGAGCAGGACGGCACGCTGGTGCCCGATCACTTCCTCCGCGCTTCGCACCTGGACGGCAATCTCGACCAGGCGAACCATCCCGAATGGAAAACGCTGGCGATCGACGACGCCACGGGCGAAATCGTCGCGCCGAATGGTTCGATCGGCTTCCGCTGGGGCGAAGCCGCCCACGATAACGGCGCGAAGGTCGGCCGCTGGAACCTCGAGATGAAGGATGGCGGCAGTGGCCGCGAGATCGACCAGCGTCTGTCGCTGATCGGTCATGAGGATGAAGTGGTCGAAGTCGGCTTCCCGTACTTCGGCGGCGAGCACGATGCCCTGCTCAAGCGGCGCGTGCCCACGCGCCGCCTGACGCTGGCCGACGGCACCACGGTTCACGTGGCCACCGTCTATGACCTGCAGATGGCCAACTACGGCGTCGACCAGGGCCTTGGCGGCCCGAACGTCGCCACGTCGTACGACGACGATGTGCCCTACACCCCTGCCTGGCAGGAAAAGCACACGTCCGTGCCGCGTAAGCTCGTCATCCAGGTCGCCCGCGAGTTCGCCGACAACGCCGACCGCACGCAGGGCAAGAGCATGGTCATCGTTGGCGCCGCGCTGAATCACTGGTACCACAACGACATGATCTACCGCGGCATCATCAACCTGTTGATGATGTGCGGCTGCATCGGCAAGAGCGGTGGCGGCTGGGCGCACTACGTCGGTCAGGAAAAGCTGCGGCCGCAGTTCGGCTGGGCGCCGCTGGCGTTCGGGCTGGACTGGTCGCGCCCGCCGCGCCATATGAACGGCACGTCGTTCTTCTACAACCACACCAGCCAGTGGCGTCACGAGAAGCTCGGTGTCGACGAAATCCTCGCGCCGACCGCCGACCGCGCGCGCTACGACAAGCTGTCGCTGCTCGATCTGAACGCGAAGTCCGAACGGATGGGCTGGTTGCCTTCCGCCCCACAACTGGGCCGGAACCCGCTCGATGTGGTGGCCGAGGCCCGCGCCGCCGGCAAGGACCCGATCGCAGATACCGTGGAGCAACTGAAGTCCGGCAAGCTTCAGTTCGCCTGCGACGATCCTGACAATCCCGCCAACTTCCCGCGCAACATGTTCGTGTGGCGCTCGAACATTCTCGGCAGCTCCGGCAAAGGCCACGAGTACTTCCTCAAGTACCTGCTCGGCACGCAGAACGCTGTATTCGGCGATGAGAACGATGCGATCAAGCCCAGCGAAGTCACGGTTCGGCCAGCCGCCGAAGGCAAGCTCGACCTGCTGACCGTGCTCGACTTCCGCATGAGCACCACCTGCCTCTACGGCGACATCGTGCTGCCGACGGCTACGTGGTACGAAAAGGACGACCTGAACACGTCCGACATGCACCCGTTCATCCACCCGCTCTCCGAAGCCGTGCAGCCGCTCTGGGAAAGCAAGACGGACTGGGAAATCTACAAGGCGATCGCGAAGACGTTCAGCGAGATTGCTGGCCCGTACCTTGGCACACGTGAGGATCTGGTCTGCACCCCGCTGCTGCACGACACCCCGGGCGAACTGGGCCAGCCGTTCGAGCCGAAGGACTGGAAGCACGGCGAGTGCGACCTGATCCCGGGCAAGACCGCACCGTCGATGGCCGTGGTGGAACGCAACTATCACGACATCTACAAGAAGTTCACGTCGATCGGCCCGCTGCTCGACAAGCTTGGCAACGGCGGCAAGGGCATCAACTGGAACACCGAGCACGAAGTGCACGAGATCGGCCACCTGAGCAAGACGGTGACCGAGCCTGGCGTCAGCCAGGGCCGTCCGCGCCTGGAAACCGCGATCGACGCCGCGGAGATGATCCTGACGTTCGCGCCCGAAACCAACGGCCACGTGGCCGTCAAGGCCTGGGACGCGCTGTCGAAGATCACCGGCCGCGACCACACGCACCTGGCTGTCGGCCGCGAGCACGACAAGATCCGCTTCCGCGACGTGCAGGCCCAGCCGCGCAAGATCATTTCGGCGCCGACATGGTCAGGTCTCGAGTCCGAGGAAGTCAGCTACAACGCCGGCTACACCAACGTGCACGAGCTGATTCCATGGCGCACGCTGACGGGCCGTCAGCAGTTCTACCAGGATCACCGCTGGATGCTCGACTTCGGCGAAGGCGCGTGCGT
This sequence comes from Cupriavidus sp. UBA2010, assembly GCF_002335265.1. Lineage (NCBI taxonomy): Bacteria > Pseudomonadati > Pseudomonadota > Betaproteobacteria > Burkholderiales > Burkholderiaceae > Cupriavidus > Cupriavidus sp. UBA2010. The sequence continues at coordinate 76,223 of NZ_DDCI01000012.1, read as the reverse complement.
ATACAAGCCGGCGATCGACACCAAAACGATCAGCCCGATGCTCGGCAAGAAGCCGAACGGCAACCCCGAACTGGTACTGAACTGGATCACCCCGCACCAGAAGTGGGGCATCCACTCCACGTACTCCGACAACCTGCGGATGCTGACGCTGTCGCGCGGCGGCCCTCACGTGTGGATCTCGGAAGTGGAAGCCAAGGCCAACGGCATTCGCGACAACGACTGGGTCGAGGTCTTCAATGTCAACGGCACGCTGACCGCCCGGGTGGTGGTATCGCAGCGCGTTCCGCAAGGGATGTGCCTGATGTACCACGCCCAGGAAAAGATCGTGAACGTACCTGGGGCCGAGACCAGCGGTATGCGCGGCGGCATCCATAACTCGGTCACCCGCACGGTGACCAAGCCCACGCACATGATCGGCGGCTATGCGCAACTGGCCTACGGCTTCAACTACTACGGCACCGTCGGCAGCAACCGCGACGAGTTCGTGATCCTGCGCAAGATGAACAAGGTGGACTGGCTCGACCAGCCGCTACGAGAAGAACGTACCCCTGCAAACGAAGCAGAAAAGATCGAAGGAGCAAGGTAATGAAGATTCGTGCCCAGGTAGCCATGGTGCTGAACCTCGACAAGTGCATCGGCTGCCATACCTGCTCCGTGACGTGTAAGAACGTATGGACGAGCCGTGAAGGTGTCGAGTACGCATGGTTCAACAACGTCGAGACCAAGCCCGGTGTCGGCTTCCCGAAGGAATGGGAGAACCAGGACAAGTGGCAAGGCGGCTGGAAGCGTAATGCCGACGGCAGCCTCACACCCCGTCAGGGCGGCAAGGCGAAGATCCTGGCGAACATCTTCGCCAACCCGAACCTGCCGCAGATCGACGACTACTACGAGCCGTTCACCTTCGACTACGAGCATCTCCAGAATGCCCCGCTGATGCAGACGCCGCCCACGGCGCGTCCCGTATCGGCAATCACCGGCAAGAAGATGGAGAAGATCGAATGGGGTCCGAACTGGGAAGACGACCTCGGGGGCGAGTTCGACCAGCGCAGCCGCGACAAGCTGTTCGAAGATATCCAGAAGGACATGTACTCGACCTTCGAGAACACCTTCATGATGTATTTGCCGCGCCTGTGCGAGCACTGCCTGAACCCGACCTGCGTGGCGTCCTGCCCCTCCGGCTCGGTCTACAAGCGCGAGGAAGACGGCATCGTCCTGGTCGACCAGGACAAGTGCCGCGGCTGGCGCATGTGCGTGTCGGGCTGCCCATACAAGAAGATCTACTTCAACTGGCAGACCGGCAAGGCCGAAAAGTGCGTGTTCTGCTATCCGCGTATCGAGGCCGGGCAACCGACGGTCTGCTCGGAAACCTGCGTGGGCCGCATCCGCTATCTCGGGGTGATGCTCTATGACGCCGACCGCATCGAGCAGGCCGCGTCAGTGGCTGACGAGCGCGATCTGTACCAGTCGCAACTCGACGTCTTCCTCGATCCGCACGATCCGAAGATCCAGGCCGAGGCGCTGCGTCAGGGCATCCCGCAGAGCTGGCTGGACGCCGCGGTCAAGTCGCCGGTTTACAAGATGGCCTGCGAGTGGAAGGTGGCCTTCCCGCTGCACCCGGAATACCGCACGCTGCCAATGGTCTGGTACATCCCGCCGCTCTCGCCGATCCAGTCGGCCGCCGAATCTGGCTTCATGGGCATGAACGGCGTGATCCCGGACGTGAAGAGCCTGCGCATTCCGGTCAAGTATCTTGCGAACCTGCTGACCGCAGGCGATGTGAATCCGGTGCTGTCCGCGCTGGAACGCATGCTGGCGATGCGCGCATACAAGCGCTCTGAATCGGTGGACGGCCTGCAGGACCTGGCCGTGCTCGAACAGGTGGGGCTGACGCCCGCGCAGGTCGAGGACATGTACCAGATCATGGCCATCGCCAACTACGAGGACCGCTTCGTCGTGCCGTCGTCCCACAAGGAAATGGCGGAAGACAGCTTCGACGAGAAGGGAAGCTGCGGTTTCAGCTTCGGCAACGGCTGCTCGGGTGGCACGTCGGACGGCTCGCTGTTCGGCACGAAGAAGCCCAAGCCAGAAGTGTCGTACGCCGACTTGCCGCGCTCGCGCCGCAAGGCCATCACCGGTTAAAGGAAGGAGTTCGAAACATGCCCATTCATCAGGTACTCAGCACCCTGCTCTGCTACCCCGAACAGGAATGGCTCGACAGCCTCGAGGAAGCCAACCTCGCGCTGGTCGAATGGCCGCAGGCGCGGAACATGCTGGCGCCGCTGCTCGACGAGCTGCGCAGCCGCCCGCTGATCGAGCTGCAGGAAAACTACGTCGCCACGTTCGATCGCAGCCCGTCCCACTCGCTGCATCTGTTCGAGCATGTGCATGGCGAAAGCCGCGACCGTGGCCAGGCCATGGTCGACCTGATCGACGAGTACCGTCGTGACGGCTTCGAGCCGCTGGAGACCGAACTGCCCGACTACGTACCGCTGTTCCTTGAGTATCTCGGCGCGTTGTCGCTGGATGGCAAGGAAGAGCGCGCGGAGCAGTTGCTCGGTGACGCGATCCACGTGCTGGCCGCCATCGGCGACCGCCTGGCCCGCAAGGAAAGTCCATATGCCGCCGTCTTCAGGGTGCTGCGTACGCTGACCGACGTGCAGCCCGTCGCGCAGTTGGATCCTCCGGTGCGTGACATGGATGAAGCCATGGAAACGTTCGGCCCCGGCGCCGATGGCGTGGAACCGCTACTGGGCGTGAAACCAGCCATCGACGTGATCACGTTCCACAAGCGCGCCGCGCCGTCTCCTCGCCCGTGACCCGGCCCATTACAAGGAACCATCCAGAGCCACTACCATGAACCTGGTCCATCAATTTATCTTCGGGATCTATCCCTACATCGCAGCCGCCATCTTCCTGTTCGGCAGCCTGGCGCGCTTCGAGCGCGAGCAGTACACCTGGAAGTCGGACAGTTCGCAGATGCTCTATCGCGGTAACCTGCGCACGGGCAACATCCTGTTCCACGTGGGCATCCTTGGCCTGTTCTTCGGCCATCTCGTCGGCCTGCTGACGCCGGTCGTGGTGTGGGACACGCTTGGCGTGTCGCATGGCCTCAAGCAGGCCATCGCCATGAGCGCCGGCGGCGTCATGGGCACGATGTGCCTGGCCGGCCTGCTGATCCTGCTGCATCGTCGCCTGACCAACGCACGCGTGTCCGCCGTCACGCGCTTCGGTGACAAGGTCCTGCTGCTGTGGCTGCTGGTCACGCTGCTGCTGGGTCTGTCGACGATCTTCGAGTCGGCCAGCCATATGGACGGCCACATGATGGTGCAACTGATGACCTGGGCACAGCACATCGTCACGCTGCGCGCGGATGCGGCCAGCTATGTGGCCGAGGCCCCGCTGCTGTTCAAGGCGCACCTGTTCATGGGCATCTCGCTGTTCGCGATCTTCCCGTTCACGCGACTGGTGCACGTCTGGAGCGGCTTTGCCTCGGTGACCTACCTGGGACGCGCCTGGCAACTCGTCCGGGGCCGGTAAGGCCGTGTCCCCATGCACGAGATCGAACGTCTGCTCAAGGGCTTCGAACGGTTCCAGCGGCGCTACTTCGAGGCCAGGCCGGAACTCTTCGATGCCCTGCGCACGGGTCAGAATCCCCAGACGCTGCTGATCGGCTGTAGCGATTCGCGCGTGGACCCGGGCCTGCTGCTCGGCTGCGATCCGGGAGAGCTGTTCACGGTACGCAACGTCGCCAACCTCGTACCGCCGTGCGGGGATGGCGCCAGCGGGCGGCTCCACGGTGTCTCGGCGGCGATCCAGTTCGCCGTGGAGCAGCTGCATGTGGCCCGAATCATCGTGATGGGCCACGCTGGATGTGGCGGCATCCGTGCGTTGCTGGCCCATCCGCAAGACGCCGCTACGAACGCGCCGCAGGACTTCATCGGGCCCTGGGTCCGCATTGCAGGCCCTGCCCGGCGCATGGTCGAGCAGACGCTGCCCAACGCCAGTCCCGCTGAACGGCAGCGCGCATGCGAACAGGCAGCGATCCTGGTGTCACTGCGCAATCTCGAGAGTTTTCCGTTCGTCCGCGAGGCCTGCGAGCGCGGTGCGCTCACGCTGCATGGCTGGTACTTCGACCTCCAGGCGGGCGCGTTGCTGGCCTACTCGGAACGGGCAGACGATTTCCTGCCGCTGGTCTGCCCTCTCACACTGGAGGCGCGCCCGCATCGTCAACCACCGAATCGCCCCAGCATTGACAGCGGTCAAGCCGAAATACTGGGTTCTTAATAATGATGTCGGCATTTGCCCCACTCGCTGGCGACCCCATGCCAACCCTGCGCTGGATCTGCATTCCCATCCTTTCGTGTATGACCGCCACGGCTATCGCCGCCGAGCCACCCGCAGCCGCCCCGGCGCCTGCCAGACAAGCCGAGCTCTTCCGCCTGCTACGCGATGACTGCGGCGCCTGTCATGGCATGACGCTGCAGGGAGGGCTCGGATCACCGCTGACGGCTGCGGCGCTAGCCGACAAACCGCGCGACGGACTCGTCGCCACGGTGCTTCAGGGCAGGCCGGGAACCGCCATGCCGCCGTGGCAACCATTCATGACACAGGACGAAGCACGATGGCTGATCGATCGACTCCAATCCGGGCACGTGCCCGCCGTACCGAAACCATGATGCGCCGCACCGCACTTCCCGTCGTGCTGGCACTGAGCGTGCTGCTCTCCGGCTGCGCCACCGCAGTACGTGGCACCGGCGATATGGGCGTCGTGGTCGAGCGCGCCGCCGGCCGCATCCAGGTCGTGGAAACCTCGGGCATGACCCGATTGGCGACGATAGATGGCTTCGGTGACCTGTCGCACGCCAGCGTGGTCTTCGCGCGAGACGGCCGGTACGCCTACGTCTTCGGCCGCGACGGTGGCCTGACCCGCGTGGACCTGCTGGATGCCAAGGTGACCCACCGTACCATCCAGGCAGGCAACAGCATCGGCGGCGCCATTACCCAGGATGGCCGCGTAGTGGCCGCGCAGAATTACGAGCCCGGTGGCATCCGGCTGTTCGATGCCGCCACGCTCGAACCGCTCGCCGACATCCCCGCCATCGGCCCGGACGGGCGACGCTCGAAGGTTGTCGGTCTGGCCGACCTGCCCGGCAAGCGGCTGGCGGCGAGCCTGTTCGACGCAGGCGAGATCTGGATCATCGACGTGGCCGATCCGCGCCACCCCAAAGTCACCAAGCTGCCGGCAGGCAAGCAGCCTTATGACGGGCTGGTAACGCCGGACGGCCGCTGGTATCTGGCGGGACTATTCGGGGAAGATGGCCTGGCGCTGGTGGACCTGTGGCAAACCCCGCCTGCCGCGCGGCATGTCCTGTCCGGCTACGGACGTGGCTCCGCGCCGCTGCCCGTCTACAAGATGCCGCACCTGCGCGGCTGGGCCATGGCGCAGGGCAAGGCCTGGCTGCCCGCCATCGGGCGTCATGAAGTGCTCATCGCGGATACCGCCAACGCCTGGCAGGAAGCCGGACGCGTGGAAGTTGCGGGCCAGCCGGTGTTCGTGATGGCGCAGCCGGACGGACGACAGGTCTGGGTGAACTTCGCGTTCCCGAACAACGAAACCGTCCAGGTCATCGACACAGCCACCCGGAAGGTCGTGCGCACGCTCAAGCCTTGCCGTGGCGTGCTGCACATGGAGTTCACGCCCAAAGGCGAGGCAGTCTGGCTGTCGTGCCGCGACGACAATCGCGTGGTGGTCTACGACACGACTACCTACGAGCCGTTGACCACGCTGCCGGCGGACCATCCAAGCGGCATCTTCTTCACCTCGCGCGCGCAGCGCTTCGGGATGTGACCATGACGCTGGACGACCTGGACCGCCGCATCATCGACGCCTTGCAGCTTGGACTGCCTATTACGCCTCGGCCCTACGCCGACGCGGCGCAGTCGCTCGGCATCGACGAGGGCACGTTGCTTGGCCGGCTGCAGGCGCTGCTGGATGCGGGAATCCTGACCCGGTTCGGGCCGATGTACCAGGTCGAGCGCGTTGGGGGGCGTTTCATGCTCTGCGCATGCCATGCCCCCGTCGATCGCCTGGAAGCCGTGATCGAAGCCATCAATGCCTTTCCCGAAGTCGCCCACAACTACGAGCGCACACATCATCTGAACCTTTGGTTCGTGCTGGCTGTCGCGCGCGCGGAGGATGTCACCCCCACCCTGGAACGCATCGAGGTGGCCGCGGGCGTGAAGATCCTGCCGTTTCCAAAGGAACGCGAGTACTTCGTGCACCTCCATCTCCCGACATGACCCACGATTCGCTCGACCTCGCACTGATTCGCGCCACGCAACAAGGGCTGCCACTCGTGCCTGAACCCTTTGCCGCCATCGGCGCGTCGCTCGGCATCGACGAAAGCGAGGTCATTGCGCGGCTGCAGGCCATGCTGACACTTGGCACCTTGCGCCGCATCGGCGCGGTGCCCAATCACTACTTGCTGGGTTGGCGGGCCAACGGCATGACCGTTTGGGACGTTGACGACATGCATATCGACACGCTCGGCGAACGCGTTGGCGCGCTGCCGTTCGTGAGTCACTGCTACCGCCGCACGCGCCACACCCCGGATTGGCCGTACAACCTGTTCGCGATGGTCCACGCGCATACGCGGGAGGAAGCACAGGAACTCGTCGCCCGGATCGCAGCGTTGCTGGGTGATGCCTGCCGGGCCCACGACGTACTCTGGTCGACCCGGATCCTCAAGAAAACCGGTCTTCGGCTGCCAGCCACAGGAAACGTCTGATCATGCTCCGCGTGTCCCGATTCATGGAAGCGCTGTGTGACGGCGCGCCAACCTCCGCACTGCCCCGCGATCGCCGGAATGATGAAAGCCCCGTTGTCATCTGGCATCCGTGCGCGCCCGACCCGTCCACGGCCGGCACCGACACCGGCACCGAACTCGATACCACCGAGGCCCTGGCGTTGCTCGAGCAACTCCATCTCGCCCGGGTCCGCTCGCTGATCCTCTCCGGCAGCGATCCGATGGCACGCTCCGATTTCTTCAAAATCATCGCCCGGGCCCGCGAGCTGGACCTCAATGTGCTGCTGTCCACCGACGGTAGCCGCCTGACAGGCATGAACGCCGTCAAGCTGGCCGCCTATGGTCTCGACTACGTCGGTATCCAGATTGATGGTCTGCAGTACACGCACAACCATGTGCAACGCTCCCGCCACGCCTACCAACGTGCCTTGCGCGGCCTGCGCGCTGCCCGCAACGCCCACCTGAGAGTCGGGATGCGCATTGCACTGAGCCCGATGAACGCGGCGGAGTTGCCCGCGGTGGTGGCCCTGGCGGACAGCGAGCGTATCGACAGGTTTCACCTCTCTCAGCCCTGCCCTGCGGACTGCGCGCACGACTCCACCCAGAACACATCACTTCGTGACATGACGCGTGCTTCGCTCGAGTGGCTGTTCGATTATGTGTGGATACGAGCGCAGAAAGGCAATGCAGGCGACTTCGTCACCAGCCAGCACGCGGCCAGCAGCGCCTATCTGCTGCATTGGGTCTCAACACGCGTGCCACACCATCTGGCGGCCATTCGCGAGCGTATCGCGTGCGCCAGCAAGGCCAAGGGCGCTGGCATCCTTCTGATCGATGCGCTCGGCCACGTCCATCGGGGCTCGGCCCGGCTCGATGAAACGTGCGGCAATGTACGCGAACGACCGTTCAGCGACATCGCCGAGCAACGCTTGATCCACGCGTAGTTCCCCAGAGCTACGCCGATCGCACGCGCCAGCATCTACTTTGATATTCGACAAGAGTGGGACACGGAGCCTGTGCCACGCTTGCCCGTCACTACTACGCATACAAGGTGAACTCAACATGACAGAGCATTGGTTGACGCTGGCCGGCCGGCGATTGCTGCCGATCGTGCAGGGCGGCATGGGCATCGGCATTTCGGCGCACAGGCTGGCGGGAACCGTTGCCAGTCAGAACGGCGTTGGCACCATTGCCAGTATCGACTTGCGCCACCATCATCCCGACCTGATGGCCCAAACCGCCGGTACGCGTGACAAGGCGCGCATCGAGGCCGCCAACCTGGTAGCGCTGGACCGCGAGATCCGCGCCGCGCGCGAACTCTCGGAAGGACGTGGCCTGATCGCCGTGAACGTGATGAAGGCCGTCGGCTCGCACGCGCAACTGGTTCGCCAGGCTTGCGAGAGCGGCGCCGACGCGATCGTCATGGGTGCCGGCCTGCCACTGGACCTGCCCGATCTTGCCGCCGGCCACCCGAAGGTTGCGTTGATTCCGATCCTCTCGGAATCGCGCGGCATCGGGCTGGTGATCCGCCGCTGGATGAAGAAAGGCAGACTGCCGGACGCCATCGTGGTCGAGCATCCCGCCCATGCGGGTGGCCACCTCGGTGCGTCAGCCATCGAGGATATTGGCGACGACCGCTTTTCGTTCGACCGTGTACTGGACGAGTGCCGCGAGTTGTTCAAGACGCTGGGCCTGACGTGGGGCAGCATCCCGCTGATTCTTGCCGGCGGCATGAACAACCACACCAAGATCCGGCATTGGCTCGACAAAGGCGCTGCCGCGGTGCAGGTCGGCACCGCCTTCGCCGTCACAGAGGAATCCGACGCGCATCCAGCCTTCAAGCACGTACTGGCCACGGCGCGCCCGGAAACGTTGCGCGAATTCACCAGCGTAGCCGGTCTGCCCGCTCGTGCCGTGCTGACGCCCTGGCTGGCGAAGTACCTGTCAACAGAGAGCCGCTTGCAGCGCCGCGCGAAAACGCGCGATTGTCTGGAAGGATTCGATTGCCTGCAGGCGTGCGGCCTGCGCGATGGTATCGCCCGTATCGGCCAGTTCTGCATCGATCTCAAACTAGCGCAGGCAGTGCGCGGCGATGTGGAGCGTGGCCTGTTCTTCCGTGGCAAGGGCACGCTACCCTTCGGCGAGGCGATCCGTCCGGTTGCGGACCTGATGCACTATCTGCTGACAGGCGAGAAGCCGGCGGATCTGACGGAAGATACCGCCCGCGCCGTCAGCATGGCCTGATGCTCAGTTCGGCGGGACGCCATGTTCCGCCACGGCTGCCGCCACCCGTGGTGGCAGCCCACCCTGTTTGCGCATGACTCGCATACAGCGCAAGGCACGCAACAACTGCACGCCCAGCCATCCGTTCGCGATGGCGAACAGCACACCGCCAACCTTCGCCAGCAACCCCGGCGCCAACGGCACGGCCAGCAGCACGAGGAATGCCGCCAGCACCATCCACCCCTGCCTCTTCTGACTCTCCGGCGAGATGATCACCTGCATCGCCGGGACGCGCGCGCGCGGCGGCAACAGCCGGCGTAGATGCAACCAGACGAGGAACGGCACGATCTTGCCCAGCATCGCGTTCACGGGCAGCACCCCTCCCCCAATCAGCGCCAGCATGCCGATGTACCACTGCGCTGCAGCCGGCATCTGATTCGGCGCCAGAGCGCTGGCAGTCGTCAGCAATGCAGCCAGCAGCAGGCTCAGGGCGGACACTGGCCAAAGCACCCACTGTGGGTCATGTCGCCGCCTCGCGCGCCATGCGGCCTTCAATGCGCAGGCGCCGAGCACCATGGCGAACAGCAGCCAGGGCACGAGCGCGAATCGCTCAACCGCCCCGCCCGGCCGCGCAATCACGACGATGCTGAATACCAGCAGCAGTAGCCAATGCCCGTAAGGCAAACAGCGTTCGAGCCAGGACGGCAAACGCTCCGTCTGCCAGAACATCGGTAGTACGGTGGTGGCTACGCCGCTCACCAGCGCCGCCAGCCAGCCGCCTAGCCCCCACGCGACATGCAGCGCCAGCACCTGTTCGGGCGCCACCGTCCACATTCCACCGAACAGGCCAGCCAGCGCCGCACCGCCCAGTGCCGTAACGATCAACGGGGCGCCGATCCATGCCAACGTCCGCGTGGTTGCATCGACTGCGGCGACCCTGAAGCCCGCCGCCAGCAACAAGAGGCCTACGAGCGTCAGGAACGTCCCGCCGGTCGCGACGGCCCAGCGAAATGCCGTGGCGCCGCTACCAAGGAATCCGGCCGCGAGCGCGGCGGCGGTCCCGGCTCCCGCTACGGCGACGAATGGTGACACCAAGCCCGCGAACGGAACGGATACCCCCGCAACGACCGGCATCATCTGGAACAGGGCGCCGAGCATGACCGGCAACAACATCCCTAGCGCCAGTGCGTGGACGGCCGCCAATGCCAATGGCGCAAAGCGATCCGGCAGCGCGTCGACCGGGCCAAGTACCAGCAGCAAGCCAGCTACCACGCCAAGCCAGGGGGCAGGCATCAGGCAGCCAAACACCAAGCCGGGACGCGGCGCACTCGCGTAGTCAAGGTTGACGGCTTTCACCATGGCACGATTCGAGGTCTCAAGGGTGAGCGGCTTGTCCCGATGCGAAATCCGCCAACAGCGTATCCAGCCCCTTCACCTGGGCCTGACACATCGGGAACAGTACATTCTCTTCCTTGACGTTGTGCTGCTGCAGAAGCACGACCAGGGTATCGAGTTCGGCCGCCAGCGCGCCAACATCCTTCAGTTCCAACCATTCCCGCGCGTTGTCCAGCAGGCCACGCACCTCATCGTGTTCGTGGCGCATCACGGCGGTGGGGCCATTGCTGAATCCCACGGCTTGTTCGAACGCCGGAAACAAGCGCTGTTCTTCGGTACTGAAATTGCCCTGCAGGGCGGATTCCAAGCGCGCAAACGCACCGGCTGCGGCATCCCAGTCTTTCGCGCGCACGCAGGCTTCAACCTGCTCGATGGCTTCGTCGCAATCACGGTGTTGCCGCACCAGGGTGGTGATGGTCGTGGACATATCGCTTCTCCCGATCTCATGGTTTGATATGGCAACGATGCTAGGGCCACGTTAACGGCATGGATTTGATCGGGACCAAAACTCGCTGACTTACCACGTGCCTCGCTAAGCATATTGAAACCAAAAACTTCCTTGATCTAGCGCAGTAGAGCCACCATCACACGCTGGCACAATCCGCGGCAGGGCCGCCCGTCCCCACACTCATACTGCAGCATCACCCTGCAATATCACCCGCCGGGCCGCACCTTCCCAATGCTAGCCCCTACGACTCCAGATACCACCGCCCCCTTGCCTGACAACGGCCACGTGCCGGAAGCGGTCCGGCTGACACCATTGCGCCACCGGCTTTCCACGCGGATCATCCTGCTGTCGTTCGCGTCACTGATGGTGGTGCTGGGAATGATTTCAGGCACGCTGTATCTCTCCTGGAAGCTGGAAGGAGCCGGTGCCGCCATCAACGACGCCGGAAGCCTGCGGATGCGCGCAAACCGGGTCGCCATTGAACTGACCCGTGCCCAGAGCGGCAGTCCCAACGATCTGGCAGGGCAAGTCGCGGCGCTGGACGCCACGCTCGCGCAGTTGCGCCGTGGCAATCCGGCCCGCCCGCTATTCCTGCCCGACGAACCCGCGATCCGGGCCAAGCTTGACCTCGTCGTCGCGGACTGGCAGCAGCGCCTGAAGCCGCTTGCGGTGGCCACCGCAAGCACCACGCCTGCAAACGCCTACATCGATGCCCTGCCGGTTTTCGTCAATGAGGCCGACAGTCTGGTAAAGCTGATCGAACGCGATAACGCGCGTAAAACCGATCTGCTGCGACTCTCTCAGGCAAGCCTTGCGATCATCGCGTGCGTTGGCACGGTCGCTGTGATCTATCTGCTCTACCTCTGGATCATTCTGCCCGTGCTGCGTCTGCAGGATGGCCTGCAGCGCATGGCTGCCCGCGAGTTCTCGCTGCGCTTGCCCATCGCAACACGTGATGAATTCGGCACGCTGAACGCCGGCTTCAACCGCATGGCCGACGAACTGCAGGAGCTCTATCAGGATCTGGCGGCACGCGTGGACAGCAAGACTGCCGAGTTGGCGCGGCAAAATCGGGATCTGGAAGCCCTCTACGACATGACCGCCTTCCTCAACCGGGCCAGTGATGCCGAGGCGATGGCACGCGGATTCCTGGAACGCGTGATGCGCCAGTTCGAGGCCGACGGCGGGACCGTTCGTGTGATCGATGCCACGCACGGGAAGCTCCACCGACTTGCATCAGTGGGACTTTCGGATGAACTGGCGGACAACAGCCGCTGTAGCGCGATCCATGACTGTCACTGCGGGGCCGCAGCTGAAGCGGGCATGATTACGGTGACGGACCTGCGCCAGTTCGTGCGTCAGGGCTCCGAAACACCGGAGTCTCCCTGTGGCCGCGAAGGTTTCACGGGCATGGCGGCGTTCCGGCTCGACTCTCCGCGCGGCACGCTCGGCACATTCACGCTGCATTTCCGCAATCCGCGCGAACTGCCACCTTCCGATCGCCAACTGCTCCAAACCCTCGCCCGCCACCTTGGCACGGCACTGGAGCACCTGCGGCTTGCCGCCAGCGCGCGCCAGCTTGCGGTCGTCGAAGAGCGCAATCTGGTGGCGCAAGGATTGCACGACAGCATCGCGCAAGGCCTGAATTTCCTGAACCTTCAGGTACAACTGCTCGGCGATGCGGTGGAACGGAACGACAACGCGGAAACGCGCGAGATCGTGCCACTGCTGCGACACGGCGTGGAAGAAAGTTACCAGGACGTGCGCGAACTGCTGCACAACTTCCGCTCCCGGCTGACGACGGGCGACATGCGCCCAGCGGTGGAGGACACCGTCGCGCGCTTCCGCCGTCAATGCCGCACGGACGCCACATTGACGATCGAAGGAAGCGGACCGCCGCTGCAGCCGGAGCAGCAGCTACAGGTACTGTTCATCCTGCAGGAGGCGTTGTCGAACGTGCGCAAACATGCGATGGCCGAGCATGTCACGATCTCGCTCACGCAGGGGCGCGACTTCCAACTCGTCGTCCAGGACGATGGCGAAGGATTCGATCCTTCCGAATTCGACGGCCAGGACAGCGCGCACGTCGGTCTGCACATCATGCAGGAACGGGCATCGCGGCTTGGCGCGACCCTGACGATCGACGCCCGCCCAGGGGCTGGCGTCCGCGTCGCCCTATCATTGCCGCGCGGCGAAACCATGGCGCAGCCAGACGAGTTGCTGGCGGCGCAGGAGTCTTCCCAATGACCATCCGTATCCTACTGATCGACGATCACACATTGTTCCGCTCGGGTGTTCGCGCGCTGCTGCAGTGGCAGAGCGATTTCGAAGTGGTCGACGAAGCCGCCGATGGCGTGGAAGGCATCAAACGGGCCAAGCAGCATCGACCGGACGTGATTCTGCTCGACCTGAATATGCCCGGCCTGTCAGGACTCGAAACCCTTCAACTGCTGACGGAGGATCTGCCGGAATGCGCGGTGATTGTGCTGACGGTATCCGAGGAAGGAGAAGAACTGGCCAGCGCCCTGCGCAGCGGCGCGCGGGGTTACCTGATCAAGAACATCGAGACCGAAGCGCTGACGAGCGCGATCCGGCGGGCTGCCGCAGGGGAGCCGGTGATCTCCGACACGATGACCGCCAAGCTCGTGCAGCAATTCAAGGCTCCGGCGGCCGCACCTGCCCTGCTAGAGCGTGGCGACGCGGCCCCTCTGACGGCGCGTGAGCGGGACATTGTGCGCGGACTGGTACGCGGCGAAAGCAACAAGATGATTGCGCGCGCGCTGGGCGTGGCGGAGAGCACGGTCAAGATTCACGTGCAGAACATTCTGAAGAAGCTCAATCTGGCCAGCCGCGTGCAAGTGGCCGTCTACGCGGTGGAGCATGGGCTCACCGCGTGAGGCAATCGAAGCCGGGGGCCATGGGCGCCCGGCCTCTCACTTATACGGCGCTTATGCGATTCAGTAATCCGAGCGCTGCACGCCCTGATCGGTACCCAGCAACAGCACATTTGCTCCGCGCAGGGCGAACAGACCAACGGTCACCACGCCGGGTAGCTGGTTGATTTGCTGCTCCAGCGCCCTCGGGTTCTCGATCTTCAGGCCCGAGACATCCAGAATGACGTTGCCGTTGTCGGTCTTGTAGATACCGCCTTCCTTGGTCATGCGCAGACGCGGCTGACCGCCTAGCGCCGCCAGGCTTCGGGCTACCGCCGCGCGTGCCATCGGGATCACCTCGACCGGCAGCGGAAATGCGCCCATCGTCGGCACCAGCTTGCTGCCGTCGGCAATGCACACGAATCGATCCGCCACCGAGGCAACGATCTTCTCGCGCGTCAGCGCGCCGCCACCGCCCTTGATCATCGCGCCGGAGTTGTCGATCTCGTCAGCGCCATCCACATAGACGGGAATGCTGTCGACCTCGTTCAGATCGAGCACATTGAAACCGTGCTGTTGCAAGCGGCGTGTGGAGGCCTCGGAACTCGACACCGCGCCCGCAAAGCGCTCTTTGAACGCCGCCACGGCGTCGATGAAGAGATTGGCGGTGGAGCCGGTGCCCACGCCAAGAACAGCGCCTTCGGGCACTTCCTGCTTCACATAGTCAGCGGCAGCTTGCGCGACCAGCGCCTTGAGTTCATCCTGAGTCATGACTACAGCCAGAAAAGCGTTGGGAAACGTGTAGTGTAGCGGATTGGTTCCCCATCCCCGACGTTTACGCCACGCGCCACGCCGTTACAATGGCCTCTCCCTCCGACGGAACCCAATCATGAACGAGCTTGAACAACTGAGGCAGTTCACCACGGTAGTGGCCGACACCGGCGACTTCCAGTTGATGAAGCAATACAAGCCACAGGACGCGACCACCAATCCGTCGCTGATTTTCAAGGCGGTACAGAAGCCGGAATACCGCCCGCTGCTGGAACAGGCCGTGCGCGATCACCACGGCAATTCTGGGCTCGATGGCGTTATGGACCAGCTCCTGATCGCATTCGGCTGCGAGATCCTGGCCATCGTACCCGGCCGCGTGTCGACCGAGGTCGACGCCCGTCTGTCGTTCGATACCGAGGCCACCGTTGCCAAGGCGCGCCACCTGATCGGCCTGTACGAGCAACGTGGCGTGGCACGCGAGCGCGTGCTGATCAAGATCGCCTCGACATGGGAGGGCATCCGCGCTGCCGAGGTCCTGCAACGCGAGAACATCCGCTGCAACATGACGCTGCTGTTCTCGCTGGCACAGGCAGTGGCTTGTGCCGAGGCCGGCGCGCAGCTGATCTCCCCGTTCGTGGGCCGCATCCTTGACTGGTACAAGAAGCAGGCTGGCGAGAAATGGGACCCCGTGGCGAACGGCGGCGATAACGATCCTGGCGTGCGCTCGGTGCGTCAGATCTATGACTATTACAAGAAGTTCAGCTATGCGACCGAGGTCATGGGCGCCAGCTTCCGCAGCACCGATCAGATCCTGTCGCTGGCCGGCTGCGACCTGTTGACGATCAGTCCGGAACTGCTCGAGCAGCTTTCAGGCGGACAGGGTGCCGTTGCGCGCAAGTTGTCCGTGGAGCAGGCTCAAGCCGGCAACGTCGCACGAATCGCCGCAGATGAACCCGCCTTCCGCTGGCAACTCAACGAAGATGCGATGGCAACGGAGAAGCTCTCCGAAGGTATCCGCCTGTTTGCGGCCGATGCGATGAAACTGGAGAAACTCGTCGGCGAACTGGCCGGTTGAGTCGGGATCGCGGCTCGATCCAACGCCTTGGAGGGAGCCGCGGATCCGCAGTCGAACAGTCGTTCAGACTGCCTGCGGCCAGAGCAACGGCAGGCATTCACCCGCCGGCGCGGCCAGTACGATATCCGCCGTCTCGTCCAGTGCTGACGGCTGCGGATTCACCACGATCACGCGCGCGCCGTTCTCCTTCGCCACCCCCGGCAGCGCCGCCGCCGGATACACCAGCCCCGACGTGCCCACAACCAGGCAGAGGTCACAGGACTCGGCCGCATGGTCGGCGCGGAAACGGGCCACTCGCGGCAGGTCCTCGCCGAACCACACCACGCCGGGGCGCATCATCGCACCACATATCGCGCATCGCGGAGGATCGCCCGGAATCGGCGGCACGGTGTCGCAACGACCACAGCCATCAAGCCATTTGTTGGCGAAGAGGTTGCCGTGCAGTTCCACCACCTGCTCGCTGCCCGCCTTCTGGTGCAGGCCGTCGATATTCTGCGTCACTAGCGTCATCGGCTTCAGCCGGGCCAGCACCGCAAGCGCATGGTGGGCCGGATTCGGCCGGGCCGCCGCCACCAGCTCGCGCCGATGCTGATACCACTGCCACACCAGCGCTGGTTGACGACGGTACGCTTCTTCCGTCGCCAGTTCCTCGGGATCGAAGCGCTCCCATAGGCCGGTCAGCGCATCGCGGAACGTCGGCACACCCGACTCCGCGGAAATCCCGGCACCCGTCAGCACAAAGATCTGACGGGCCTCGGCAACCCAGCCACGCGCCTGCTCAAGGGCGAGGCTATCCATGATCAGCGCGGCAGACGGCGCTGACGCACCGCTTCGTACAGGCACACGCCGCTGGCCACCGACACGTTCAGGCTCTCGACGCCCCCCGCCATCGGAATCGCCACCAATTCATCGCAAGTTTCGCGCGTCAGGCGGCGCATACCCTCGCCTTCCGCGCCCATGACGATGGCGGTCGGTCCCTTCAGCTCGACGTCGTACAGCGCTTTCTCGGTGCCGTCAGCCGTACCGATCACCCAGATGCCACGCTCCTGCAGTTCGCGCAGCGTGCGCGCAAGGTTCGTCACCGTGATGTACGGCACGGTTTCGGCCGCGCCGCTGGCAACCTTCGCTACCGTGGCATTCAGACCGACGCTACGGTCCTTCGGCGCGATCACCGCGTGCGCGCCAGCGCCATCGGCCACGCGCAGGCATGCGCCGAGGTTGTGCGGATCGGTGACACCATCGAGCACGAGCAACAGCGGCGTGCCTTCGATGCCATCCAGGAGTTCGTCGAGGTTGAGCGCAAGCGAAACATCTTCGGCCCGCGCCACTACGCCCTGGTGGCGATCAGTGCCGGCCATGCCGCGCAGGCGCTCGGCATCGACCGGATGCAGCGTCACGCCAAGACTCTCCGCCAGGCGGATAAAGTCCTGCATGCGCCGGTCACGGCGATTCGCTTCGATGTAGATATCGGACACGCTCTGCGCGTTCTGGCGCAGGCGTGCGTTGACGGCGTGAAAGCCGATCAGGAGTTTGTGTTTGGCCATGGCGCGCATTGTACCCGCCATGGCCAACTTCAAACGCGCCAGATTAGCGCTTGCGGGCTGGCCGCGTGCTCTTGCCAGCGGGCTTGGGCGCGCGCTTGGTCGTCGGCTGCCGTTCGGTCTTCAAATGCGTCGGCTTTGGCTTGGCCGCTCGCTTCGCGGGCTTGCCTGACTGCGCCTTCTTCGCCGACCCACGGCCATGCGACGTATGCCCGACATGGGCGTCGCGCGGCTTGAGCGGCGTGATGACCGCCTCGAACACCGGTTGCTCTTCGATCACACGGTCCAGCGTTTCGTCGAACGACTCTTCCGGCTTCGAAGTGCCACCGAGCAGCGCGGCAAGCTGACGTCCCTTCTTGCGCGCCGGCACCGCATGGGCAGCCGGCACCCGCGGTTGCTCGGGCACGCCGGCCCGGGCGCGCAGCGTCTTGGCCGACGGCTCCTGCACCAGACGGAAGTCAATCTTGCGGGCATCGAGATCGACGCGCGACACCTGCACGCGCACGCGATCGGTGAGCCGGTAGCGGATGCCAGTCCGCTCGCCACGCAGTTCGTTGCGCGCCTCGTCGTACTGGAAATAGTCGCTGCCCAGTTCCGTCACGTGCACGAGGCCTTCCACATACAGCTCGTCGAGCTGCACGAAGATGCCGAACGACGTCACCGCGCTGATCGTGCCAGCGAAATCGCTACCCAGCTTGTCGCGCATGAAGTAGCACTTGAGCCAGGCCTCCACGTCGCGCGATGCCTCGTCGGCACGACGCTCGTTGGCCGAGCAGTGCAACCCCAGTTCGTCCCAGACGCCCTCGTCGCGCTTCGCGCGCGCGGCAACGTTCTCGGCACGCTTCTCGGCATCGGCGGCCTGCATCCGGCGCGCTTTCGGCGAGATCTGCGTATTGAGCTCCGTCCCCTGGATAAAGGCCGGCCGATACTTCGTATGTGCGAGGATCGCCTTGATCGATCGATGCACGAGCAAGTCCGGATAGCGGCGGATCGGGCTGGTGAAGTGCGCGTACGCCTCGTAGGCCAAGCCGAAGTGGCCGATATTGTCCGGGCTGTAGACCGCCTGCTGCATCGAACGCAGCAGCATCGTCTGCAACATCGGCGCATCGGGACGCGACTTGATCTTGTCCATGACCTCGGCATAGTCCGAGGCCTGCGGCTTGTCGCCACCGCCAAGCGACAGCCCGGCGGTTTTCAGGAACTCGCGCAGATTCTTGAGCTTCTCTTCGCTCGGACCCGCGTGGATCCGGTACAGCGCCGGATGCTTGAAGCGCTCGAGGAAGTCGGCCGCGCAGACGTTGGCCGTCAACATGCACTCTTCGATCAGACGGTGCGCGTCGTTGCGCGTGCGCGGCAAGATCTGCTCGATCTTGCCCTGCGCGTTGCAGACGATATAGGTCTCGGTGGTGTCGAAGTCGATCGCGCCACGGGCACGGCGAGCCTTGAGCAGGACCTGGAACAGCTCATACAGGTTCTGCAGGTGTGGCACCAGTTCCGCGCGCTTGTGGGCCTCAGGCCCCTTGGTGTTCGACAGAACCGACCAGACCTCGTTGTAAGTCAGGCGCGCAGCGGAGTGCATCACCGCCGGATAGAACTGGTAGCCCTTGAGTTCGCCCTTGGCCGTGATCACCGCGTCGCAGACCATGCACAGACGGTCGACGTTCGGGTTCAGCGAACAGAGGCCATTTGACAGCTTCTCCGGCAGCATCGGAATCACGCGGCGCGGGAAGTAAACCGACGTGGCGCGATCCAGCGCATCGGCATCGAGCGGCGTGCCCGGCCGCACGTAGTGCGACACATCGGCGATCGCCACGATCAGACGCCAGCCCTTTGCACGACCGATCTTCACCTGCTCGCAATAGACGGCATCGTCGAAGTCGCGCGCATCCTCGCCATCGATCGTAACCAGCGGAATGTCGCGCAGGTCGATGCGATGATCGAGGTCGGCCTGAAGCACCTCATCGGGCAACCCTTGTGCTTCCTTGACGGCAGCGGGCGAGAACTGATGCGGCACGCCGTACTTGCGCACGGCAATCTCGATCTCCATGCCGGGATCGTCGATATCGCCAATCACCTCGACCACGCGGCCCACCGGCTGCACGTAGCGATCGGGCCATTCCATCAGCTCGACGCTGACCACCTGCCCCACGCGCGCCTTGCCTTGGGCCTTGGGCGGAATCAGGATGTCCTGGCCAATGCGCTTGTCTTCCGGCGCCACCACGAGCACGCCATTTTCAGACAGCAGTCGGCCGATCACGAAGCGATTGGCACGCTCCACGATCTCGACGATCTGCCCTTCTGGACGGCCGCGGCGGTCATAGCCAACCACGCGCACCTGCGCGCGATCGTTGTGCATCGCCTTCTGCAGCTCGCGCTCGGGCAGGAAGATATCGTCCTCGCCGTCGTCGCGAATCAGGAAGCCGAAGCCGTCGCGATGGCCCTGTACGCGGCCAAGCACGAAATTGGGTTGATGGGCCAGCTCATAGCGGCCCTTGCGATTGAGTTCGATCTGGCCGTCGCGTTCCATCGCGGCGAGCCGTTTCTGAAAGCCGTCATGCTCCTTGCGCGTGACGGCCAGGGCCTTGGCGATATCGCCGGCCGACAGGGGCGACCCCGAAGTTCTCAGTACGCCAAGGATTTCTTCCCGGCTGGGGATCGGATAGTTGTTCTGATTCAATTTTTCTCGAAACTGTTTGACAAACGTTTTACGGTCGCTATAATGGCCGCTTCGGTTGTTTCGACACCTGCCCAGGTGGCGGAATTGGTAGACGCACTAGGTTCAGGTCCTAGCGGTGGCAACACTGTGGAGGTTCGAGTCCTCTCCTGGGCACCAAGATTTGGCGAGAAACCCGCAACACACGTTGCGGGTTTTTTGTTTTTGCATCGCCGAATCCTTCAAATCTCGTTCCTCTCTTTTGTTCACTCTCTCTATGGCGCAAAGCCGTGGATGAGTGTATCAGCTTCAGTGCCGATTCCGGCATTATCTCGCCACTCTCGTAGCATCCATCACGAAAAACACGCGGTATTGCCACGCCAACTCGTCGCTTGACGCGCCGGCGATATGTAACTACCATAGTTTCACATTGAAATTTCCGTATGAGCACCAGTAGCCGGTTTGCCGTCGCCGTTCACATCCTCACCCTGCTCGCGCAGGCTGAGGGTCCGGTGCCGTCGTCGATGATCGCCAGCAGTGTGGGAACCAACCCCGCACTCATCCGGCGCATGATCGGCGCGCTCACCGAGGCGGGCTTCGTCACCACGACAATGGGCAGCACCGGCGGCGCGATGCTTGCGCGACCCGCCAGCCAGATCACATTGCTCGAGGTGTTTCACGCCACGGAGACCACCGCGCTGATCACGCTGCACCAAAGCGCGCCGAATCCAGCTTGCCTGGTAGGTCGCGAGATCACCGGCGCTCTGCAGGTGGTTGCCGATCGGGCGCAAGCCGCTATGGATGCCACGCTCTCGGAAATCACGATTGCCAGCATGCTCGGCGAAGTCGAACATGCCGCCCGGCGCCGCAAGCGCTGATTTTTTTGCCCGGATATGTAACCACATTGGTTTCATATCAACCACTTCCGAGAGGATACGACCATGAAGATCGCCATCATCGGCGCTACCGGCAACGTAGGTACGCGTCTGACCGACGAAGCACTCCGCCGCGGCCATGCCGTCACCGCAATCGCCCGCCAGGCGTCGAAACTGCCATCACGTGACGGCGTCACCACCCGCGACGCCGATGTCGCCGACGCCAAGGCACTGGCTGATGCCGTGCGTGGCAACGACGTCGTCATCAGCACCGTCCGGTTTCTGCAAGCCACGGCGGCACAGATCACAGATGCGGCCAAGACGGCTGGTATCAAGCGCCTGCTGGTAGTGGGCGGTGCGGGCAGCCTCTACGTGGCGCCAGGCGTGCAACTCATCGATACGCCGGAGTTTCCGGACCTGTACAAGGCAGAGGCATCCGCAGGCCGTGATTTCCTGAACGCCCTGCGCGGCGAATCTCAGCTCGACTGGACGTTCCTGTCACCGTCGGCACTGTTCACGCCTGGCGAGCGCACGGGCAAGTTCCGCCTCGGCAAGGAAGATCTGCTTGTCGCCGCTGACGGCAAAAGCTGGATTTCGATGGAGGACTATGCCATCGCGATGCTCGATGAGATCGAGCAGCCAAAGCATGTGCGGGAGCGATTCACGGTTGGGTATTGAATTCACCCGCGACAATCACCCGTCTCCCATTCATGAGAGACGGGTTGGGGGCACGGGTCGACCGCGCGAACCCCAATGCTCTCCGAGCCCTGCCCTCCCGCACTTGCGGGAGGAGGGACGGCGGCCTTCAGGCCGCCGAATCGTCTTCCTGCAGGCTGGCGCGCTTGCCGCGCTTGAGCCAGGCAGCAAGGTTATGCGGACGCAGCGTGTCGTACTCCTCGAACGGCTGGTGGATCCAGGGGTTCGAAGGCAGGAACGTCACGTGGTAATCGGGTGTTACCTTGGAGCAGGCCTTGTACCAGAGCACGGCCGAACGCACATCCGTCACCTCGGGATAGCGCTCCTTCAGGTGGCGCCCCACGCGCTCCAGCGTGACACCCGAGTCAACGAGGTCGTCGACCAGCAGGATCCTGCCGGACAGATTGCCACGCGTCATCGTGATGTACTGCGCGATATCGAGTTCGCCCTGCTGCGTGCCCGCCGCCTCGCGGTACGAACTCGTGGCCAGGATCGCCAGCGGCACATCGAAGATGCGCGACATCTGGTCGCCCACGCGCAGGCCGCCGCGCGCCAGACACAGGATCTGGTCGAACTTCCAGCCCGACTCGTGCACGTTCAGCGCCAGACGCGCGATCAGGCGATGATATTCATCCCACGAGACCCACAGGTTCTCGTCATCATTGATTGGCAGGTTCATGGCGTCTTTTCTTGTATCGATGGCCAATGGATAAAGCATCGGCCCGCATATCGCGGGCCGAGGACTATCTGTGAGGCCGTGGCGCTCGTGGCGCCACGATCATGCTCACTGGGTAATGCAGGCGGTCAGGCGACCTGGTACGGATGACGCAGCAGAATCGTCTCGTCGCGGTCCGGACCGGTCGACACCATGTCGATCGGAATGCCGACCACTTCCTCGATTCGCTTCAGGTAAACGCGCGCCGCTTCGGGCAGCGCATCCCAGGTCTTCACGCCAAAGGTCGATTCGTTCCAGCCCGGGAACTCTTCATACACCGGCACGCAAGCGGCCACGGCATCCGAGCCACGCGGCAGGATATCGACGCGCTTGCCGTCGAGCTCGTAGCCCACGCACAGCTTGATCGTTTCCAGACCATCGAGCACGTCCAGCTTGGTCATGCACAGACCGGACACACCGTTGATCTGCACCGAGCGCTTCAGCGCAGCGGCATCGAGCCAGCCGGTACGGCGCGGACGGCCGGTCACGGAACCGAATTCCTTGCCGACGTTGGCCAGGCGCACGCCCACGGCATCCTGACGGGCAGGGTTGTCGTTGTCGTACAGCTCGCTCGGGAACGGACCAGCGCCAACGCGCGTGCAGTACGCCTTGGTGATGCCGAGGATGTAGTTAAGGCGACCCGGGCCCACGCCCGCGCCGGCCGCAGCGGCGCCGGCCACGCAGTTGCTCGAGGTCACGAACGGATAGGTGCCATGATCCACGTCGAGCAGCGTGCCTTGCGCGCCTTCGAACATCAGGTTGTTGCCTGCCGCATTCACGGCGTACAACTCGGCCGACACATCCGCCACCATCGGCTTCAGGCGCGGCGCGAATGCCAGCGATTCGTCCAGGATCTGCTGATAGTCGACGGCTTCGGCGCCGAGGTACTGGGTCAGCATGAAGTTGTGGAACTCGACGTTCTCGCGCAGACGTTCAGCGAAGTGCTTCGGATCGAACAGGTCCTGCACACGCAGCGCGCGGCGAGCCACCTTGTCTTCGTATGCCGGGCCGATGCCGCGTCCCGTCGTGCCGATCTTGGCGGCGCCGCGGCGGGCTTCACGTGCCTTGTCGATGGCCACGTGGTACGGCAGGATCAGCGTCGCGGCTTCGGAAATACGCAGGCGATTCTGCACCTGCAGGCCGGCAGACTCGAGCTCTTCGATTTCGCGGAACAGCGCCTCAGGCGACAACACCACACCGTTGCCGATATAGCAGATGGTGCTTTCGCGCATGATCCCCGACGGGATCAGTCGCAGAATGGTCTTCTTGCCGCCGATGATGAGCGTATGGCCAGCGTTGTGGCCGCCCTGGAACCGCACCACACCTTTAGCATGATCGGTAAGCCAATCGACGATTTTCCCTTTGCCTTCGTCACCCCATTGGGTTCCGATCACGACGACATTGCGTCCCTGGCCTACTGCGGATGCGGACATGTTGAATTGGTCAGAAGGTTAAAAACGTATTCTACTCTCGTTGTTCTACGGTTCCCGGTTTTCGGGCACGCGTATGACAGACGATTGTTGTCCAATGCGGGCGATTACAGCCCACCACGGGCATCAAACGTCATCTGAGAGCACCAAAAACGGCCGGCTCGCACGTCCGGCCAGGAATTTCAGCGAGGCACCACCACCCAGTTTGCGCCCTGGCGCTGCAGTTGCCGGTCGCAATTGAACTCGTCGAGTTCATGCGTGTGGCCCGGCAACGACTGGATCACGATCTCCCCATTTGCACGCAGCGCGGTAATGGCGGAACGCAGCGCCGGATCGGCATCCCACGGCGCGAAGATCGCCTGGGCGCGCACCTCGACAGGCGACAACGCCGCCACTTCGCGCAGATCCAGCGAAAAGCCCGTGGCCGGACGAGCGCGACCAAAGGCCTCGCCCACCTTGTCATAGCGGCCGCCACGCGCCACATAGTTCGGCAAACCAGAAACATAGGCCGTGAACATCACGCCACTGTGATAGTGGTAACCGCGCAAATCGGACAGATCGATGTTCACACTCGCATTGCTCACCTGCGCGGCAAGCGCAGCAAGCTCGTCCAGCGCACGGCCAATGGCCGGACTGGCAGGCAGCGTGACGCGGGCGCGCTCAATGACTTCGACACCGCCGTACAGCGTCGGCAGCGCCAGCAGCGCGTTCCGCTCCGTGTCGGGCAGGCCTTGGGTCAATTCGCGCAGGGCCGGCACATCCTTGGTTTCGAGCGCCGCAAACATCGCCTCTTCGATCTGGCGAATCGACGGCAACGCCGCGAGCAGCGCCTCGAGAATACCGGCGTGGCACAGGTCCAGACGAATATCCGACAGACCAGCCACCTGCAACGCAGCCAGCATCAGTTCCTGGATCTCGACGTCGGCTTCCAACCCGGCGTGGCCGTAGATCTCGGCGCCGATCTGGATCGGCTCGCGCGTCGCATTGAAACCCGCCGGGCGCGCGTGAAGCACATTGCCCGCATAGCACAGGCGCGTCACGCCCGGGCGGTTCAACAAGTGCGCATCGATGCGAGCCACTTGCGGCGTGATGTCCGCGCGAAGGCCCAGCGTGCGGCCCGAAAGCTGGTCCACCAGCTTCAGCGTGCGCAGATCCAGGTCGTGCCCGGTACCGGTCAGCAACGACTCCAGGTACTCGAGCATCGGTGGCATGACCAGCTCATAGCCATAGGTGCGGAACAGGTCCAGCATTCGGCGACGCAGTTCTTCAATCTTGCGCGCTTCCGACGGCAGGACATCGGCAATGTTTTCGGGCAGGAGCCAGCGGTTGGACATGGGGAATCTCTTCTATCAAAAACACAGGCGGGAAAGGTTCATGCCCTCCAGCCGGACAAAACCCCGGAATATCCGGGGTTCTGTCGAATCACGCGATCAGGCGCCTGGTGCGCCATCCACGCTACTTCTTGCCGCCTGACGGGGCCGGCGCGGTGTTGCCACCCGGCGAACGCATATAGCGGAAGAAGTCCGAATTGGGCTCCAGCACCATCACGTTGCCCTTGTCGCGGAACGTGTTGCGGTAGGCCTCCATGCTGCGCCAGAACTGGGCGAAGCTCGGATCCTTGCCGAAGGCATCGGCATAGATCTGCGAAGCCTTGGCATCGCCCTCACCCTTGACCACCTGCGCATCACGATAAGCCTCGGCCAACACCACCTCACGCTGGCGATCAGCATCGGCCCGGATTTTCTCACCTTCCGCGGCGCCAGTCGAACGCAGTTCGTTGGCCACGCGCTTGCGCTCGGCCTCCATGCGTCGATAGACCGACTCGCTGATGGCCGGCAGCAGATCCACACGCTTCAGGCGCACATCGATGATCTCGACACCCACCGACTGCGCGTACTCCGCCATGCCGCCCCGGATGTTCTGCATGACCTGCTCGCGCTGGCCCGCCACCACATCCGCCACGGTGCGCTTGCCGAACTCTTCACGCGCCACGGCGTCGATACGCTGCGTCATGCGGTCCTGCGCGCCGCGCAGGTTGCCACCAAACGCCACGAAGAATTTGCGCGGATCGGTGATGCGCCACTTCACGAACCAGTCCACCACCATCGACTTCTTCTCGGCGGTCAGGAAACGCTCGCTGGCTGCAACATCGATCGTCTGCAGACGACGATCCATGAACACTACGTTCTGCAACGGTGGCGGCAGCTTGAAATGCAGACCGGGCTCACGCACGACCTGCTTGATTTCGCCGAAAGCGAAGACGACGGCGTACTGGCGCTGGTCGACCACGAACAGCATCGACGAAGCGACGGCCAGCAGGACAAACAGGCCAATGACAAAGGAAATCAGTCGATTCATGACGGGTCTCCTTAGCGAATGTCGCGGTCGCGATTGCGCATCGACTCACGTGACCGGATATCCGGTGTGGTCGCATCCGGTACCGCCGGCGCATTCGTGCCCGCCGCTGCCGAGGACGGCGCGGCGGACGAGCCCGGCACCTGTGTCATCAGCTTGTCCAGCGGCAGATACAGCAGGTTGTTGCCCGACTTGGCATCGACAAGAATCTTGTTCGAATTGGCGTAGATCTGCTGCATGGTCTCCAGATAAATACGGTCACGCGTGACCTGCGGTGCCTTGGCATACTCGGTCTGCACCGAGCGGAAGCGCGCCGCGTCACCTTCGGCCTGCGCCACCACACGGGAACGATAGGCCTCCGATTCTTCCTTCAGGCGGGCCGCCGCGCCCTTGGCGCGCGGAATGATGTCGTTCGCATAGGCCTGACCTTCGCTGATCGCGCGCTCGCGATCCTGGCTCGCCTTGTTGACGTCGTCGAATGCGGCCTGCACCTGCTCGGGCGGCTGCACGCTCTGAACGTTGACGGAAATCACGCGGATACCAGTCTTGTAGGCCGTGAGGATCGACTGGATCGACTTGGCCAGCGATTGGGCAATCTGCTCGCGATTCTCGTAGAGCACCGCATCCATCTTGTTGCGGCCGACGATCTCACGCACCGACGTCTCCGCGGCCTGCGTCACGAGTTCTTCGTCACCACCGCGGTCGGTCTTGTTGAAGAACAGGAATTCGCTGGCGTCCTGGATGTCGTATTGCACCGTGAACCGGACGTCGATGATGTTCTCGTCCTGCGTCAGCATCGACGAGTCCTTCAGGTTGCTGTCCTTGATCGACGTGGCACGACCGACCTCGACCGAACGCACGGCCGACAGGTTTACCACTTCGGCCGACTGGATCGGCCATGGCATACGCCAGTTGATGCCGGGACCGGTGGAGTACTTGAACTTGCCGAACTGCAGGATCACAGCGGTCTGCCCTTCCTGCACCATGAAGAAACCGCTGGCCAGCCAGATGCCGATCACGGCGGCGATGATCACACCGATACCGACATTCGAGCCCTTGCCCGATGGACGCGGGCCGCTGCCGAAGCCCTGGCCACCACCGCCGTTGTCCTTGCGGCCCAGCAGGCC
This sequence comes from Cupriavidus sp. UBA2010, assembly GCF_002335265.1. Classification (NCBI taxonomy): domain Bacteria; kingdom Pseudomonadati; phylum Pseudomonadota; class Betaproteobacteria; order Burkholderiales; family Burkholderiaceae; genus Cupriavidus; species Cupriavidus sp. UBA2010. Next base: position 49,240 of record NZ_DDCI01000012.1, on the reverse strand, counting down.
GTTCAGGCGGCGATTGAAGTCGCGCCAGAGCTCGTCGAGATCGGGCGGGCCGTCCTGAGGGCGCTGGTTTTGCTGGCGGCTATTGTCCTTGTCTTCATCGTCCTGTCCGTTGCGGCCCCAGCGGGGGTCGTTCAGCGAGAAGATGGCGCGCAGGCGCGGCCAGCGCGCAAACCGCAGGGCGCGGCTGCCTGGCACGATGTGCGGGTCAGGATTCCGAGGGAACAGGGGCATGAAGAGCACGGGTCCGGGAAGTTTGGATCAGAGGGATTCTAGCAGCCATCTTGATCACTTTTGCCCAGAATCCCCAATTGGGCGGGGATTCTCGTTCAAAAACGATCAATTGGCACCTTGCTGGTGGGTATCTGGTTCGTCATCGACGTCCCACGGCTCCCCATCCTGGGCGGGCTGCAGCCCTTCCAGCCTTGGATCATAAGGGGCCGGGGCCTCCGGCCGCGACGACAGCCACTGGGCCATCTCGACGATGGCCTCGCGGAGACCGTCCAGCCCCAGGCCATCCCGGGCGGAGACGAACACCTTCGTTGGAACACCGTCTTCGTCGCGCTCGATACGGGGGCCGAGTTCGAGCAACTCAGGTGCCGCATCGATCTTGTTCATGACCACGATCTGCGGAATGTCCGAGGCGTCGATCTCGGCGAGTACACGATTGACCTGTTCAATCTGCTCGTGGCGCACCGGACTCGATGCGTCGACCACATGCAGGAGCAGGTCGGCATGCACGGTCTCGTCGAGCGTGGCGCGGAACGCCGCCACGAGTTGTGTCGGCAGATCCCGGATGAACCCGACAGTGTCGGACAGCACCACATTGCCGAATCCGTCGAGAAACAGGCGGCGCGAGGTCGTATCGAGCGTGGCAAAAAGCTGATCGGCCGCATAGGCCCGCGCCTTGGTCAGCGCATTGAACAGCGTCGACTTGCCGGCGTTCGTATATCCGACCAGCGAGATACTGAGCGTGTCATTACGGGCGCGGGCGCGGCGCTGGGTATGGTGCTGGCGCTGCAGGCGCGCCAGATCGGACTTGAGCCGTTTGGCGCGATCATCGAGCATCCGCCGGTCCAGTTCGAGCTGTCGCTCGCCAGGGCCGCCGCGCATCCCGATACCACCCTTCTGCCGCTCCAGGTGGCTCCACGCGCGAACCAGGCGCGACGCCTGGTACTGCACCTGCGCCAGTTCCACCTGCACCTTGCCGACGTGGCTCTGTGCGCGCTGACCAAAGATATCCAGGATCAGACCGGTTCGGTCGATCACATGGCGCCCCAGGAATCGCTCCAGGTTACGCTGCTGGGCAGGACTCAAGGCGTGGTTGAACACCACCACATCGGCATCCAGCGCGTCAGCGGCCTGCCGCAGTTCCTCGGCCTTGCCGGAACCAATGAACAGCGCCGGATCGGGGCGCGAACGCTTGCCGGTCAGCGTGTGCACAGGCACCGAGCCGGCCGTGGTCGTCAACAGCGCCAGTTCGGAAAGGCTTTCCTGGAAGTCATGCTTGCCGAAGTCGACGCCAACCAGGATGGCGCGGGTCGGTTCGGTTTGGGAGGTAGCTCTGGGTTGCAAGCGGGTGGACGCAGTGCGCCGAAGGAATCGTGGTTAAGACAAAATCTGGCCGCGCTGGCGCAGCCTGCAGCCCCCGGACGCCGTGAGGCTCGGGACAGGTTCAGGTTGCAAGCGGGAAGCGGCGGATGGGTTCGCCCGTTCCGGGCGGAAAAGACGGCTGATGAGCCGAGGCACGCGATGCGACGGCCGCACGGAGATGCGGCCGCCCATGGGAGAGGAAAAATCAGCTCTCGGGAGAATCATCCACGCGGAAATTGACGGCGCGCGCCGGCACGACGGTGGAAATCGCATGCTTGTAAACCATCTGCGTCACAGTGTTACGCAGCAGGACGACGTACTGGTCGAACGACTCGATATTGCCTTGCAGCTTGATGCCATTGACGAGGTAGATGGAAACTGGCACATGCTCTTTGCGCAGCGCATTCAGGAACGGGTCTTGTAGCAATTGCCCTTTGTTGCTCATGGCACACTCCAAATTTATAGATTTAGTGATGGATCATGGGGACGAAAATCCCCGGTTCAAGCCAGTTGGCGCAAGATGCGCCAAAAAAAGATCAAAAACGGTACCAGGCTGGCATCTACGAGCAGGGTTTCCCCGCTACCGTGAATTTAGCCGCAGTTCCAAACGAACGCAAACGAAACTTGGCGGCAAAACCTGTCCCTTTTCCTGGTCAATCCTTCGAGTCGGCGTACGGGTTTTTGTTCGTACGAAATTCGATCCGAAGCGGTGTTCCCTTGAGTTTGAACGCCGTGCGGAAGCGGTTCTCGAGGTAGCGCCGGTACGCGTCGGTCACGCCGGACAGCGCATTCCCGTGCACAACGATGATCGGTGGATTTGAACCACCCTGGTGCGCGTAGCGCAGTTTCGGACGGGACACACCCACGCGCTTCGGCTGCTGGAACTCCACCGCTTCCTGGAGCACCCGCGTGATCTGCGGTGTCGGAAGCTTGATCATCGCGGCGGCGTATGCGTCGTCCACCGAGCGCAGCAGCGCGCCAATGCCGGTGCGCTCGCGGGCGGATACGAAGTGGAGGTTCGCGAAGCTCAGGAACTGCAGCTTGCGCTCGAGGTCGTGTTTGACCCGATCGCGCTGATGGCCGTCCAGGCCATCCCACTTGTTCACGCCCACCACCAACGCCCTGCCCGACTCCACAATGAAGCCGGCGATATGCGCGTCTTGCTCGGAAATATCCTGCTGGGCATCCAGCAGCAGCACCACCACGTTGGCGTCCGCGATCGACTGCAGCGTCTTGACCACCGAGAACTTCTCGATCGCTTCGAACACCTTGCCGCGCTTGCGCAGGCCAGCCGTGTCAATCAGCGTGTATGGCTTGCCGCCGCGCTCGAACTCCACATAGATCGCGTCGCGCGTGGTACCCGGCATATCGAAGGCAATCACGCGCTCTTCGCCGATCAGGGTGTTCACGAGCGTGGACTTGCCGACATTCGGGCGGCCAACGATGGCGATCTTGACGCCGTGCTGACCGGCATCTTCCTGATCGGCCAACTCCGGACGCTCCTGAACGGCCAGGTCAAGGGCTTCATCGACCAGTTCGTGCACGCCGTCGCCATGCGTCGATGAGATCGCGTACGGGTCACCCATGCCGAGTTCATAGAAATCCGCGGCCACCGAGGTGTACTTCATGCCCTCGGCCTTGTTGATCGCCAGCATCACGCGACGACCTGTCTTGCGGAGGTAATCCGCGATGACACGGTCCTGCGGCGCCAGCCCCAGGCGACCATCGACAAGGAAGATGACGACATCCGCTTCCACCACGGCCTGGCGCGTCTGCTTGGCCATTTCGGCCACGATGCCTTCCTTGGCCACCGGCTCGAACCCCCCGGTATCGATCACGATGAAGGGGCGATCGCCGATACGGCCCTCGCCGTAATGGCGGTCCCGTGTCAGGCCCGGCAAATCGGCGACGAGCGCGTCGCGCGAGCGGGTCATGCGATTGAATAGCGTCGACTTCCCTACATTGGGCCGGCCGACGAGTGCGATAACTGGTTTCATTCAATAAACGGAAACAGGGGGAGGCTTTCGCCGTCCCCCAGCTATTCCGGAGTCATGTTGATCCGACAACCACCGTGCCTATGCACGTCTGGCCGCTTTTCCTGTCGGCGGAACCGGAGCCTTGGGCCCGATTCCGCAGTTGTTGGCACGACCAGGGATCATGCTACCGGATTGGCGCCGCCCGCGCGACAGGGGCACGGGCGGCCTTGGGTGCGTTACGTGCGCTGGCGATCAGTCCGGCACGAAGCCGTAAATATCGCCATCGCGGGTCTGGACCACCAGGGTCTGACCGGCCATGACCGGCGCTGCGGTAACCGCGCTGCCGTCGGTCTTCATACGGGCCAGGATCTTGCCGTCTTCGCGCGACAGGAAGTGAACGAAGCCCTCGAAGTCGCCCACCACCACCGAGCGGCCCACGGCCACGGGCGCGCCGAGACTACGATACCGCAGCTCAGTGTTCTTCCAGCGTTCATTACCGTTCTGGCGATCGAACGCGTACACCGCCGACGTCTCGTCGCTGGCATACAGCGACGTATCATCCTGTGCCAGCCCGCTCGGCGACGAGAAATCCTTGCCCCATTGCGGCTGGCCGTTGGTCAGTTCCAGGCACGACACGCGCCCCTGGAACGTCGTCGCGCACACCTGGCGACCATTAACGGCCGGCATGCCGGTCACATCGTTCAGACGCTCGATCTCCGAGACGCCCTTCGGGTACGACACGGTGCTTTCCCACCGTAGCGCGCCATTGGCCGGGGCAAGCACGCCGAGCTTGCCGCCCGGGAAGCCGGTGACGATGCCGTCGCCGGCGAACACCATGCCCATGGCGGCACGCAGGTTCAGCGGGGTCTGCGTGCGCTGATAGATCCAGCGCCGCTCGCCCGTCGTGGCATCCATGCCAATCAGGCGCGTATCGGTGGTACGAACGACCACCAGACCGTTGCCAACCAGCGGAGCCGACAGCACCTCGCCGTTGACTTGCTTCTTCCAGATCTGCTTGCCGCTGGCGTCGAACGCGTAGATCGCACCCTTTTCACCCGCCACGGCCGTTACCGTACCGTCGGTGCCGGGACCGGACGTCAAGTCCAGATCCGTCTTCGCCTTCCAGCGCGTCTGACCGGTTGCGCCATCGAGCGCCAGCACGGTGCCGCCGTTCGACGACACATAAACCGTATTACCCGACGCCACCGGCGACATCACGTACGGGCCACCCTTGCCCACGTCGGCCTTCCAGGCCTGCTTGACCGACAGCGTCGCTGCAATCGGCTTCAGCTCCGTGGGCGGATGCTTGTTTTCCTTGCTGAACAGCGAGCAGCCTGCCAGCAGGCCGAGGCAGGTGCCGGCAACGATCGTGCGGGTGGCAGCTACGCGAAGCAATGACGTCATACGGTGCAATCCTTAGTGAGGAACTGGGGCCGCTCAGGCCGCGCCCAGCGCATCGAGTTTGAACTGGATGATCTGGCGCATGGCCGCCTCACCGCTGCCGAGCTTGTCGAGCGCGCTGCGATAGGCGGTACGCGCTTCCTCGCGCTTGTCCTGGGCGGCCAGCAGATCGCCACGACGGTCTGCGAACAGCGCAGCGTAAGGCGCGGCCGGCTCGTCCTTCAGTAGCGCCAGACCCTGGTCATAGGCCTTCTCGTCCAGCAGCACGCCAGCCATGCGCACACGGGCCAGCGGCGCGTAGTCGTCACCGCCATGGTCGATCGCCCACTGGAGCTGGGTCTTGGCGCCAGCCAGATCACCGGCTTCGTACAGCACCTTGGCCGCAACCAACGCGCTCATCGGGCCATAGGCGGTACGACCAAACTTCTCTTCGAGGTCGGTAGCGGCGCGCTTCACGCGGTCGGCGTCGCGGCTTTCCGCAGCCTTGGTGACCTGCTCATACAGCATCGACGCATCGCGCGCCTGGACACGCTGCCAGTAACCCCAACCACTCCAGGCAGCCAACCCGAGCAAGATGACAATCAACGCCCAGGTGACAGCGTTGCCATACTGTTTCCACCAGGCCTTGAGACTCTCAAGCTGTTCCTGTTCTTCTAGATCGTAAGCCATGTCGAGGCAGTTACCTGCTTAGGTTGAATATAACCGGCCGCCGTCAGGGACAACGACCGGGTGCTGCGATAGGGAACGGCAGATTATTGCTCGTCGTCGCCTTCGATCTCATCGACCATCGCGTCGATGATGAATTCGACAACCTGCTCGGCCGGCACAGTGGTTTGCTGGCCACCTTCGGCCGCATTGCCGCCGCGCAGTTGCTTGACCTGCACCGTGCCTGCGGCGATTTCGTCGTCGCCAATGATAACTGCAAAGGATGCGCCACTTGCATCGGCACGCTTCATCTGCGACTTGAAGCTCCCGCTCTTGCCGTCCGGCGTAGCATGGAGGACCACGTCCAGCCCGGCGTCACGCAGGCGTTCGGCGGCGATCATTGCCTGCTGGTTCGCCAATTCACCCTGGTGGACCATGTAGACGTCACAGCCCTGCACATCCGGCACCAGGTTTTCTTCGCGGATCAGTTCGATGATCCGCTCGATGCCCATTGCCCAGCCGCATGCCGGCGCAGGCTTGCCGCCCATCTGCTGGATCAGCGGGTCATAACGGCCACCGCCGGCGATCGTGCCCTGGGCACCCAGCTTGTCCGTGATCCACTCGAACACGGTCAGGTTGTAGTAGTCCAGGCCGCGCACCAGACGCGGGTTGATCTTGAACGGAATATTGTTGGCAAGCAGGATCCTCTTGACGCCCTCGAAGTGCGCGAGCGACTCTTCCCCGAGGAAATCGATCAGCTTCGGCGCATTGGCGGCCATCTCCTGCAGCGCCGGATTCTTCGTGTCCAGCACGCGCAACGGGTTCGTGTACAGACGACGCTTGCTGTCCTCATCGAGGATGTCCTGGAAGCCTTCCAGGTACTTGATGAGCTGCTCGCGATGCGCGGCGCGCTCGTGTGCCTGGCCCAGCGAGTTCAGTTCCAGACGGACGTTGGTCAGCCCGAGGTCGTCCCACAGGCGCTGGCACATCAGGATGATTTCCGCGTCGACGTCAGGGCCGGCAAAGCCGAGTGCTTCCGCGCCGAGCTGGTGGAACTGACGATAGCGGCCGCGCTGCGGACGCTCGTGACGGAACATCGGACCGATGTACCAGAGACGCTTGGGACCGTCATACAGCAGGTTATGCTCGATCGTCGAGCGCACGGCCGCGGCGGTGCCTTCCGGACGCAGCGTCAGATTCTCGCCGTTCAGGGAATCGGTGAAGGAGTACATCTCCTTCTCGACGATGTCTGTGACCTCGCCGATACCGCGCACGAACAGCTGGGTATGCTCGACGATCGGCGTGCGGATCTGCTGGTAGCCATAGGCGCGCAACATGCTGCGCGCCGCGCTTTCGAACATATCCCACAGCGGGGCGTCAGTGGGCAGCATGTCGTTCATGCCCTTCACGCCCTGCAGTGCCTTGGCGGCCTTCGTCTTGTCTTCGCTCATGTCTGATTTGTTGTTACGGTGATGCCCGATCCTTGCGCGATGGCGCCGAATCGATCAGGCCACCGCTTCTTGTGAAGCCTGTTTCGCGCCCGGACCGTAGTGCGAACGTACATACTCGTCGACGATCGCCTGAAACTCCTGCGCGATGTTCTCGCCGCGCAGGGTCTTCACCTTGACGCCGTCCACGAACACCGGCGCCGCAGGCGATTCGCCCGAACCCGGCAGCGAAATACCGATGTTGGCGTGCTTGCTTTCGCCAGGGCCGTTGACGATGCAGCCCATCACGGCCACATCCATTTCTTCCACGCCCGGATAGTCCGTCTTCCAGACCGGCATCTGCTCGCGCAGATACGACTGGATGCTTGCCGCCAGTTCCTGGAACGTCGTGCTGGTGGTGCGGCCGCAACCCGGGCACGCGATCACCATCGGCGTGAAGTTGCGCAGCCCCATCGTCTGCAGGATTTCCTGACCGACGTAGACTTCCTTCTCGCGCGGCGCGCCGGGTTCCGGCGTCAGCGAAATCCGGATCGTGTCGCCGATACCTTCCTGCAGCAGCACCGACAGCGCAGCCGTCGACGCAACGATGCCCTTGCTGCCCATGCCGGCTTCAGTCAGACCCAGATGCAGCGCATAGTCGCAGCGGCGCGCCAGCTCGCGGTACACCGCGACCAGTTCCTGCACCTGCGATACCTTGCACGACAGAATGATCTGATTGGCCGGCAAACCGATCTCTTCGGCCTTCTGGGCCGACTCGATCGCCGACGTGATCAGCGCCTCTACCATCACGCTTTGCGCGGGCCACGGTTCGGCGCGCTGGGCGTTCTCGTCCATGATGCGTGCCAGCAGATCCTGATCCAGGCTGCCCCAGTTCACGCCGATACGCACCGGCTTGTTGTAGCGGCACGCCATCTCGATCATCTCGGCGAACTGCTTGTCGCGCTTGGCGCCCTTGCCCACATTGCCGGGGTTGATCCGGTACTTCGAGAGCGCCTGCGCGCACTCGGGATAGTCATGCAGCAGGGTATGGCCGTTGTAGTGGAAGTCACCCACCAGCGGCACACTCACGCCCATACGGTCGAGTTGCTCGCGAATCGCCGGCACGGCCGCGGCGGCTTCCGGCGTGTTCACCGTGATACGGACGATCTCCGAACCGGCGCGTGCCAGTTCCTTGATCTGGATTGCGGTGCCAATGGCATCCACCGTATCGGTGTTGGTCATCGACTGCACGCGCACTGGCGCGCCGCCGCCGATCGTCACGATGTTGTCGCCCCACACAACACTGGCCTGGCGCGAAATGCGACGCGGCAGCGGGCCCGGGATCACGGGCTGGAAAGCATTCTGGTTCATTGCATTACCACCTTTTCTTGCATGGCTGACCGCGCCACCCGCAGCGCATTACTGCAGGGTCAGGCGGGCCACATTATTCCGGTTGGACGCCTGGAAGTTCACTGCGGCACCATTGTGCGTCAGCGACTCAACGCCCTTCACATTCCCGAGAATGACCTTGTAGGGCCCGCCCGCACCACCACCCGACACGGTATCGCCAGCCTTGGCCGTACCGCCGAGAATGACCTTGCCGGTGCGGTCTCGTACTTCATACCAGCTATCGGCCGAGAAACGGATCCGCACAGCACCCGCACTATCGTCCTGCGCAGCGGGAACCGTGGCAGCCGGCGTAGCGGCTGGCGTTTTTGCCGCCTCAGCGGGCGCCTCTCCACCCGTGACCATCGGCAAACCCGCCGACGTGGTAGTCGGAGCCGGCGTGACTGCCACGGACTGCGCAGCTGATGCCGAGGCAGTCTCGGACGGTGCTGGCGAGTCGTTGCCGGTCATCACCGGCGGCAACGCTGCGCTCACCGTGCCATCGTTATTGCTCTGCTCCTGGGCCCGCTCCTCGACAACAGCCGGTTTGGGCGCCTCGGCCTCGGCCGCGGCCTTGCTGCGGGCTTCGACCCATGCCTTGGCATGATCAAAGCCGAAATATCCACCAACGCCGATCAAGGCCAGCACGCAAACCAGCCAGACCCAGCGCCCACCGGCACCACCGCCAGTACCCTTCGAACCGAAGCGATTGCGATCGTCGAAAGCCTGATTGAGTGCGCCCTCATGACGCTGCGTGATCCCGGTAACCGGCGTGGCCTGAGCCTGCGCGTGATAGCGCCCCAGCAACCCGTCGATATTCACCTGGAGCGCCCGCGCGTAAGCACGCATCACACCCTTGGCGAACGTCACATCGGGCAGGCTCGATACATTGCCCGACTCGATGGCGACAAGCTTCGACGCTGCCACCTTCAGTCGTGCACTGACATCTTCCAAAGAAAGCCGCTGCGCCTCGCGAGCGTCTTTCAATTTCGCCCCGATCTCGCGGGCAACGGCCTCGCGGTCGGAGTCTGTCGCGCCACCGCCGACGTGACCCGTCGTCGCGGCCTGGCTGTCGGCGCGCTCTTGTTCACTCATCCCAAGCTCCTCTCTCGTATGCGGTCAACTCGCGCGAGTCGGGGAACCGGCTGCGCAGTTGTGCCGTGAGTGCGTTCTGTGTTTCGGTATCGCCCTGTCGGCGGGCGATGCGCGCACCCAGCCAGAGGGATTGCGCGCTGGCAAAGCGGCTGCTGTTGACGCGGCCAACGTAGTCCCTGGCCTGCGGCATCTCCCCGCGTTGGAAACTGAGCTGCGCGAGGTTCGTCAGCAACGCCGGATCATTGCGGTCGTAGCCATAGGCCGTCTGGAGACTCTTCTGCGCCGAAATCAGGTCGCCATTGCGCATCTCGCAAGCGCCCAGGTTCGTCAACGGCTTGACGGGGCCATTGATGGACGGTGCCTGCACCGCGCGCTGCAGCATGGTCTTCGCCTCTGCATAGCGGTTGCTCTGACACAGGAACCAGCCGTAGTTGTTCAACACATCCGGGTCGCTGTCGCGCATGCTCAGCGCGGTGCGGAAACTGTCCTCGGCCAGGGCGGTCTCGTTCATGCCCATGTAGATCAGCGCGCGAACGTGATAAGCGTCGACCAGCGTCGGATCGATATTGATGGCCTGCTTGACCTCGTCAAGCGCCACCGAATACTGGCGCGCCTCAAGGTACTGCGTGGCCAGGCGCAGCCTGATACTGGCGCGCTTGTCGGCCGGAGTCTGATCGGAAGCGGTCTTGATGTCCTGGGCGGGTGCAGGCGGCAACGAACAGGCGGACAGCATCAGCCCGAGCAGGGCAGCAACGATCAGACGGGTCATGCAGGACGGGCCTCCCGAGGGGCGCCGGCGTCAGCCACCGGCACCAGTGGCGTGATCTTGCCGAACTTGCCGCGCTCGGCCAGACGGGTACGATCCATGACTTCGCCAGCAAGCTGGCCACACGCGGCGTCGATGTCGTCGCCTCGTGTTTTGCGGATCGTCGTGACAATCCCCGCATCCATCAATACCTGGGCGAAGCGGCGAATCTGCTCGTTGTTCGAGCGCTTCAGCCCCGATTCCGGGAACGGGTTGAACGGAATCAGGTTGAACTTGCACGGCACGTCGGCCACAAGCTTCAACAGTTCCCGCGCATGTTCGACGCCATCGTTGACGCCATCGAGCATGCAGTATTCGAAAGTAATGAAATCGCGCGGGGCGAATTCCAGGTAGCGGCGACAAGCCGCCATCAGCTCGGCCAGCGGGTACTTGCGGTTGAGCGGCACGAGCACGTCGCGCAGCGCATCATTCGAGGCGTGTAGCGAAACCGCCAGCGCCACGGGCAAGTCCTTCGACAGGCGGTCCATCATCGGCACCACGCCGGACGTGGACAACGTCACGCGCCGGCGCGACAGGCCGTACGCATTGTCATCGAGCATCAGCCGCATGGCCGGCACGACCGCGTCATAGTTGAGCAGCGGCTCGCCCATGCCCATCATCACCACATTGGAGATGACACGCTCGTCCTTGGGGCCGCGACCCAGTTGGGCGCGCATCGCGAACTCGGCCATCCAGAGCTGGCCGATAATCTCACCGGTGGAGAGATTGCGGGAAAAACCTTGCTTGCCGGTCGAACAGAACCGGCAATTGACGGCGCACCCCGCCTGCGACGACACACACAGCGTGCCGCGCGTGTCCTCGGGGATGTACACCGTCTCCACCGCGTTACCGTCCCCCACGTCGAGCAGCCATTTGCGCGTGCCATCGGACGATGTATTGTCCGAAATGGCAGCGGGCGAGCGGATCTCGGCACGCGTCGCGAGCTTTTCGCGCAGCGACTTGGCGAGATCCGTCATGGCGTCGAAGTGGCTGGCTCCAAACTGGTGGATCCAGCGCTGCAACTGCCGCGCACGGAATGGCTTCTCGCCGAGCTCGCCGCAATAGGCGGTGAGCGCGTCCGCGTCGAGATCGAGCAGGTTGACGAGATTGTTCATGACGGCAGTTCCAACTTGACTACAGGTTCAGTCGTGATGTCAGAGACAATCAGCGGCTGTAAACGTTCATGCCCGGGAAGAAGAAAGCCACTTCCGCGGCAGCCGTTTCCGGAGCATCCGAACCGTGCACGGCGTTAGCGTCGATGCTGTCGGCGAAATCGGCGCGGATCGTGCCCTTTTCAGCCTTCTTCGGGTCGGTGGCGCCCATCAGGTCGCGGTTCTTGGCGATAGCGCTTTCGCCTTCCAGAGCCTGGATCATGACCGGGCCCGAAACCATGAAGTCCACCAGATCCTTGAAGAACGGGCGCTCCTTGTGAACAGCGTAGAACTGCTCGGCTTCACCGCGCGACAGGTGAGCCATCTTGGCTGCAACGACTTTCAGGCCGGCGGCCTCGAAACGGGCGTAGATCTGGCCGATAACGTTCTTGGCCACAGCATCCGGCTTGATAATCGACAGGGTGCGTTCGATCGCCATGAAAAACTCCGAAAAATGAAGGGGTTACAAATGGATTAAACGTGCAATTCTAGCACGACCGCATGGCGGTTTCGAACATGCCTGCCAATGCATTTCCAGGCGCGCCCGACGCCGCAGACCACTGGGCAAAAAGATATCCATAAGTAACTTATCGACCGGAAATCGCGGGAACGGAAGCGCGTAGACCCCGTCAAATGTTTGCGTTTTCGGAAAACAACTATTGAACGGGGATATTGTCCATACAAAGCCCCCTTGCAAATCCGCGGGCGCGATGCCACATTGGCGCTGTGCTGGCCGGGTTGCCCCGGCGCCTCACTGATATCTGATGACAGGAGTCACCATGAACAACAAGCTGAATACCTATGGTTTCGGCAATAGTGCTGCGAGCGCCACTGATGTAGCCGTCCGCAACCGGGTCCTTCGCAATACTTACTGGCTGCTGGCCATTTCGATGATTCCAACCGTGATCGGCGCCTGGATCGGCGTGGTCACTGGATTCACCGCGATGATCGCTGGCAGCCCGATGATGTCGGCCGTGCTGTTCCTCGCGGTCGCCTTCGGCTTCATGTTCGCCATTGAGAAGACCAAGAACAGCAGCATGGGCGTGGTCCTGCTGCTGGCCTTCACCTTCTTCATGGGTCTGATGCTGGCGCGCATCCTCAGCTTCACGCTGTCGTTCTCGAACGGCCCTGCACTGATCATGTACGCCTTTGGCGGTACCGCAGCCGTTTTCGGCGTGATGGCCACCATTGCCAGCGTGAGCAAGCGTGACTTCTCCGGCCTGGCCAAGTTCCTGTTCGTCGGCGTGATCCTGCTGATCCTGGCCAGCCTGGCCAACATCTGGCTGCAACTGCCGGCGCTGATGATCACGCTGTCCGTGATCGCTATCGGCATCTTCTCGGCGTTCATCCTGGTGGACGTGCAGCGCGTGGTGAATGGCGGTGAAACCAACTACGTGACCGCCACGCTCGCGATCTACCTGGACGTGTACAACGTGTTCGTGAACCTGCTGGCCTTGCTCGGCATCGCAGGCGGCAGCCGCGACTGACCCGCATCTGCCAACGAAAAAGCCGCCCTCGGGCGGCTTTTTTCATGAGCGCGCCATGTGGATTCAGTCGCGTTCGAACACCGCGATCGACTCCACGTGCGACGTATGCGGGAACATATTGACCACGCCCGCGCCGGCCAGGCGGTAGCCGGCCTCGTGCACCAGCAAGCCCGCGTCGCGCGCCAGCGTCGCCGGACTGCACGACACGTAGACGATACGCTTCGGCAGCACGTCGCTACCGGCCTGACTCAGTTCAGCAAGCGCCTTGCAGACAGCCAGCGCACCCTCGCGCGGCGGGTCTACCAGCCAGCGGTCGAAGCGGCCCAGCGCCGCGATGTCCTCGGCGGTCACCTCGAACAGATTGCGGCAGGCGAAGGACGTCTTGGCTGCCAGCCCGTTGTACTCGGCATTGGCCAGCGCACGCGTGGTCAGCGCCTCGCTTCCCTCGATCCCCATGACGGACGCACCCTGCGTCGCCAGCGGCAGCGTGAAATTGCCAATGCCGCAGAACAGGTCGAGCAGCCGGTCAGTCGGTTTCGCATCCAGCAGACGTAGCGCGCGACCAATCAGCACGCGATTGATCTGGTGATTGACCTGCGTGAAGTCGGTCGGCTTGAACGGCATCCGGATGCCGAATTCGGGCAGCGTATAGGCCAGCTCCTGCTCGGCCGGATAAAACGGATAGACCGTGTCCGGCCCCTTCGGCTGGAGCCAGAACTGCACCTGATGCTGATCGGCGAAGGCCCGCAGCAAGTCCTTGTCGGCGTCGTTGAGCGGCTCCAGGATGCGCAACACAAGTGCGGTCACCTCCGCACCAACGGCCAGTTCGATCTGCGGCATCCGATCATGGATCGACAGGCCGCCCACCAACTCGCGCAGCGGCACCAGCATTGCCGACACATGCGGCGGCAGGATCTCGCAGCGCGTCATGTCCGCCACATAGCTGCTCTTGCGCTCGTGGAAGCCCACCAGCACTCCACCCTTCTTGGCAACGTGCCGCACCGTCAGACGGGCGCGGTAGCGATAGCCCCAATCCGGGCCCGCGATCGGGCGGAACACGACGTCGGGCTTCACCTTCGACAGGTGCCAGAGATTGTCTTCGAGCACACGCTGCTTGATTGCCAGTTGCGCGCGCGAATCCAGGTGCTGCATCGAGCAGCCGCCGCACACGCCAAAATGCTGGCAACCCGGCTCCACCCGCATGACGGAGGCCTGCTTCACCTCGACGAGATGGGCCTGTTCGTAGCTAGGCTTGCGGCGATAGCTGCGATACGCCACCGTCTCGCCGGGCAGCGCGCCCTCGACGAAAATCACCTTGCCTGGCGTGCCATCCTCGTTCTCAAGACGGCCGACGCCACGCGCCTCCATGTCGAGGCTGTCGATCTTGACGACGGGATCATTGGAAGCGGCGGAAGCGGCAGATGCCGCGTCCGGGCGGCTTGTCGGATTGGGCTGGGAAGACACGGCTTGAGACACCAGTGGGACCTGTCGTATTGTTTTGCAAAAGCGCGATTGTAGTCCAGTCGCGGCGCCCGACACCGAAGGGGCAGGCTATGGAACTGATTTCGTGGAATATCCAGTGGGGCCGCGGGGCCGACGGCAAGGTCGATCTCGCACGCATTGTTGACACCCTGCGTGGAATGGCCGATGCCGACGTGCTCTGCCTGCAGGAAATCACGCGCGGCTTCAGCGACCTTGCCGGCCACCCCGGCCCCGATCAGGTGGCCGAACTCTCCGCCCTGTTGCCGGACTACCAGGTGATCTTCGCCCCCGGCGTCGACCGGACCCACCGTGACGGCAGCCCGCGCCAATTCGGTAACGTAATCGCCACTCGCCTGCCAGTGCGCGAGATCTTCCACCATGCCCTGCCCTGGCCCGCCGATCCCGATGTCGCATCAATGCCCCGCGTGGCACTGGAAGTCACGGTGCAGGCCGGCAGTCGACTGCTGCGCGTCATCTGCACGCACCTGGAGTATTACTCGACATCGCAGCGCGCGGCGCAGACCGAAGCGTTACGCGACTGGCATGTGCAGGCTTGCGACCACGCGCGCCACCCGGGTCGATCGGAAAGCCGGCCCGGCCCGTTCACACCGGAACCCCGGCCGAGCGAGGCGATCCTGTGCGGCGACTTCAACAGCCGGCCGGAAGCTGGGGCCTATCTGCGCATGGTGGAAACCTATGGCGGCGTCACGCCGGACTGGCACGACGCATGGATCCATATGCATCCCGGGCAACCGCACGCACCCACCTGCGCACTGTTCGACAAGGAGCAATGGCCGGAGCCACCCTTCGCCTGTGACTTCGTATTCGTGACAGACGATCTGCTCGGGAATGTGGGCCGGTGCGAGGTCAACGACCGCACAGATGCATCGGACCATCAACCGATCCACCTGACGATGGATCTGTAGATCAGTCGTCGTCCTCGCTCTCCGGGCTCATCGGCTGGAGTCGGAACGCCCGCAGGTATTCCATCCACTGCTCCCCGGGAAGCTCTGCCAGCGTCTCCTGGGCCAGTGCCACCTCCATATCGAACTCGCGCGGCGTCAGGCCGCCGCGCATGAGCTGAAAGCGACAGTACATCAGGTACGTGTTGACGACATCGGTCTCGCAGTAGTCGCGGATCTCGTTCAGCTTTCCCGCCTGATAGGCTTCCCAGACCTTGCTGCCGTCCATCCCCATCTTGCCGGGGAATCCGCACAGCTTCGCCAGATCGTCGAGTGGCGCGCTCGCGCGCGGCTGGTACATCGCCAGCAGGTCCATCAGGTCGAGGTGCCGCATGTGATAGCGGCTAATGTAGTTGTTCCACTTGAAGTCGCGGCTGTCGTCGTCGCGGCCCTCGCCCATTTCCCAGTAGCGCGGCGCAGAGACGCCGTGAACCAGGCCACGGTAGTGCAGCACGGGCAGATCGAAGCCGCCACCATTCCAGGACACGAGTTGCGGGCTATAGCGCGCAATCAATTCGTAGAACTTCTGGATCAGCGTTGCCTCGCCATCCTCGAGCGTGCCCAGCGAGCCGACATGAAACACCGCCGATCCGTCGCGTTGCGTCCGACGCAGCACGCACGAAATGGCGGCCACGCGCTGCAGATAGTGCGGCAGGAAGTCGGAGCCGGTCTTCTCCCGGCGGGCGGCGAACGCATGCTCGGCGACTTCGGCGTCGCTCATCGATGCGGGATGGTCATGCAAACGGCGCAGGCCGTCGACATCGGGAATCGTCTCGATGTCGAATACCAGCACAGGGGTCATAGAACGGCGTCCTTGCGTACACCTTGCGAAGCGAAATGCCGTTTGAGCTTGACCAGCGCTTCCTGCTGGATCTGACGCACGCGCTCGCGCGTGAGACCCATTTCCTCGGCCAGCTCCTCGAGCGTGGCCGGCTCGATGTGATTGAGGCCGAAACGGCGCTCCACCACATAGCGATGCTTCTCCGACAGGCGCGCCAGCCAGAGTTTCATCAGGTTTTCCAGCTCGCGGTGGGCCACCTCCTGATCGGGTGCGGCGTTATGCTCGTCGGAAAGGAAATCGAGCAGGCTGGAGCCCGGGTCGAGATCGAACGGCGTGTCGAGCGAGGTGGTATGTTCATTGAGTGCCAGCACGTCCTGCACCTCGTCCGGCGTCTTGCCGAGCAGGTGGGCGATGTCCTCGAGGCTGGCGTCGCGGCCATCGGTGCCACCTTTTTCAAGATGGCGCTTGGCGCGCAGAACTTGGTTGAGTTCACGAATCACGTGCACAGGCAAGCGCACGGTGCGTGCCTGGTTCATGATCGCGCGCTCGATGCTCTGGCGAATCCACCAGGTGGCATACGTCGAAAAGCGGAATCCGCGCGATGGATCGAATTTCTCGATCGCGTGCATCAGGCCCAGGTTGCCTTCCTCGATCAAGTCGAGCAGCGGCACACCCCGATTCAGATAGCCCTTGGCGATGCTGACCACGAGACGCAGATTGCGCTCGATCATCACCTGACGCGCGGAAAAGTCGCCGCCCTTGGCCAGCGTGGAGAAATGGAGTTCCTCCGGTGCGGACAGCAGCGGCTTGATGCTGATGCGATTGAGATAATGCTGGACCGTGTCGGCGGCGAGTTCCGTGTGCAACACGGTACGGAAGTCATCGGGCTCGGCAGTGGTCTCACTGCTGGCTTCTTCCTCATCCTCTTCGGATTCTTCCTCGTCGCCGTCGTCGTGATCGGCGTCGTCCGCATTCAAGTCCGTGTTGCGCAGGCCGACACGCGAAACTGGCGCGATCGGCTCATCGGCGACGGGTACCAGTTCGGCGGCCGGATCGTCGCCGAACATTTCCGTGTCGATCCCGCCGTCAGGTCTTGCCACTCCAGCCTTTCCTTCCGGCTGCTTGGGACGACGGGTCCTGCTGACAACTCCGGATGAGACAGTTTTCTGGCGTGGCATGAAACCTCACTGTGGCGGCAGATACCGCATCGGATCGACCGGTTTCCCGTTTTTGCGGACCTCGAAGTGCAGCTTGACCCTGTCAGAATCACTGTTACCCATTTCGGCAATCTTCTGGCCCTTTCGGACCGTAGATTGCTCTGTGACCAGCACCTTGTCGTTGTGCCCGTAGGCCGTCAAGTACGTGTCATTGTGTTTGATGATGACAAGATTCCCGTAGCCGCGCAAGGGGCCAACGTGAATCACTCGCCCCTCATCGGCGGCCAGCACTGCATCGCCCTTTTTACCCGCAATATCAATGCCTTTGTTGCTCTTCTCGTCAAATTTGCCGATCAATTGGCCGCTGGCCGGCCAAGCCAGGCGAATATCGGACGCCGGCGCGGAAGCCGATGCCGAAGGCGTTGCTGCCGGGGCTGCCGCGGTCGATGCAGGCGCCGCCGCTACAGCGGCTGGCGTGCTGGTCGTCGCGCCGACAGGCGCGCCTACCGGACGGGACGAATCGATCGGCTGGGACTGGACGACACCCGACGCCACCGGCACGGTTGCCACGCCAGGCGCGGCGTTCACGTCCGCACCCGGCGGCACCACGCGCAACAGTTGGCCAACCTCTATCTGGTTCGCATTGGCCATATTGTTCCAGCTCGCCACATCCCGATACGACTGGCCATTTTCGAGCGCGATACGGTAAAGCGTATCGCCTCGCTTGACCCGATAGTATCCGGGCGGCGCCGGCTCGGTGGAGGCAGCCTGCTGGGCGCCGGCCGTGGAGGTGCGATCCACCACAGGGGCGGGCATGGGGGAGTTGGCGCAGGCGGCCAGAACGGCTGCGATCGCCACGACGCTCAAACGTTGTCCGACTCGCGCGAAAGAATCCGATTTCACGATGTTGTGCATAGTTCGACTCAGATGGTGCCCGATTTTAAGGGCACAAAGAAAACCGCTTCAAGCGCAGTTCTGTGAAAACGATGCCGGTTGAGGCGCTCGATCAGCAGCAACTGCTGCGTCACGGTCTGCCCGGTCGCGCCAGAACTGGGCGCGACCACCGGGGCGATCAGCCGCCCGCCGATGGCCAGTTGTTCCAGCAACGCTTGCGGAACCTCCATGCCAGCGGCGGCCAGGATGATCGACGAAAACGGCGCGGCCTGCGGCAGGCCAAGCATCCCGTCGCCGTAATGCAACCGGATGTTTGGCACGCGTAGCGGCCGCAGGTTCGCCTTGGCTTGTTCGTGCAGCGGACGAATCCGCTCTATGGAGAACACTTCCTGCGCCACCAAGCTCAGCACGGCCGCCTGATAACCGCAGCCAGTGCCGATCTCCAGCACACGCGCCAGCGCGTGATCGGATGACATCCCTTCGCGCAGCAACTCAATCATGCGCGCCACCACGGACGGCTTCGAAATGGTTTGCTGATGTCCAATCGGCAACGCAGCGTCTTCGTACGCCTGGGAAGCCAGGCCCGGCTCCATGAACAGGTGGCGCGGCACCGTGGCAATGGCGCCAAGCACCCGCTCGTCGCGAATGCCGCCGGCGCGCAGGCGGGCTGCCAATGCCGCCCGAGCCCGATCCGATGCCATCCCACCCCCGCCAGCCACCGCTGCGGACGCCCGAGCTTCCACGGCGCTGCCCGGCGGCGGCGGTGCAACCGGCGGAGCCGCCGGCTTGCGTGGCTTGACAGCCGTCGGTGCCGGCGCCGGGGACGCCGCGCGCTTGCCGACCGCAGGCATTCCGGCGGTTCGTGCTGGCGCGGGCTTGCGCTCAACCACCGCATCGAGCGGAAGTGGAAAGCGGGATCGGCGCGGCGTGGAACTCATTTGAACAGGTACGGCAATCTGACGGATACGCGCAGGCAGGCGCGGGGATTCGATGTGAACGACTGAAGGCAGCGTGGCGATGACACGCTCACCCCAACCACTGTTCGATTTTTTCGAGCTGGCCGCGATGAGTCAGATCCAGCTGCAACGGTGTCAGCGAGACGTAGCCATTGGCGGTCGCGTGAAAATCGGTGCCTTCGCTCGCGTCGCGCGCGTCGCCGGCCGGCCCGATCCAGTAATTGGTTTCCCCGCGCGGATTCACCTGCACCACCACCGGTTGTGACGGATGCCGCTTGCCGAGACGCGTGGCGCGTTGCCCGCGGATATGTTCGTACGGCAGGTTCGGGATATTGACGTTGAGCAGCAGCGGCTCGGTCGGCGGGTGAGCGATCACATGCTCGACGATCTCGCGCGCCACGCGCGCCGCGGCGTCCAGGTGCTCCCAGCCGTGATTGACCTGCGAGAACGCGATCGACGGAATCCCGAACAGATAGCCCTCGATGGCTGCGGCCACCGTGCCCGAGTACAGGACGTCCTCGCCCATGTTCTGCCCCTGGTTGATCCCGGAGACCACCAGATCGGGCATATCATCGAGCAGGCCGGTCAGCGCCACGTGCACGCAATCGGTCGGCGTGCCATTGATGAAGCGAAAACCTTTCTGCACGCCCTCCCGCGCTTCGTAGACAGACAGCGGCCGCTGCAACGTCAGCGAATTCGATGCCCCGCTATGGTTCTGTTCGGGTGCGATCACGGTCACGCGCGCCAAGGGGGCGAGCGCGGCGTGGAGGACGGCGAGTCCCGGCGCGAGGTAGCCGTCATCGTTGGCGAGGAGGATATGCATGGCCGCGATTGTACCCGAGCAAAGCGGCGCGGGAGCGTCATCGTGCGCCCGGACATGCGGCGCCCGAATGGACGTCATGCAGCGATTTTTCGAACAGAACGACCGTGCTTTTCCTGCGCTACACTTGCCCGCAGCGCATGCGTACCCCCGCGCATGCCCCATTCCAACTGGAGACACAATGAAAGCCGTACTGTGCAAAGCCTGGGGCCCGCCCGACTCCCTGACCCTGGAAACGCTGCCCGATCTCGTGCCGGGTGATGGCGAGGTCGTCATCGACGTCAAGGCAGCCGGCGTCAACTTTCCCGATGTCCTGATCATTCAGAACAAGTACCAGGCCAAGCCGGAGCTGCCGTTCTCGCCCGGCTCCGAGCTGGCCGGCGTGGTCAATGCCGTTGGCGCGGGGGTCACGCACGTCAAGCCCGGCGACAAGGTCATCGCCTATCTCGGCAACGGCGCGTTTGCCAGCCAGGCCAAGGCGCCCGCCAAGGCCGTGGTGCCGATGCCTCCGGGCATCGACTTCGACGTGGCGGCGGCGTTCACGCTGACCTACGGCACATCCCACCATGCCGTGGTGGACCGTGGTGAGCTCAAGGCCGGTGAAACGATGCTGGTGCTGGGCGCGGCCGGTGGCGTGGGTCTGGCAGCCATCGAGATCGGCAAGGCCATCGGCGCGCGTGTGATCGCCGCGGCTTCCACCGATGAAAAGCTGGCAGTCTGCAAGGAACACGGCGCGGATGCGCTGATCAACTACAGCACCGAGGACCTGCGCGAGCGCGTCAAGGCGCTGACCGACGGCAAGGGCCCGGATGTCGTCTATGACCCGGTGGGCGGCGTCTATGCAGAACCGGCGTTCCGCTCGATCGCCTGGCGCGGCCGCTATCTGGTGGTGGGTTTCGCCAACGGCGAGATCCCCAAGATGCCGCTGAACCTGGCGCTGCTCAAGGGCGCATCGCTGGTGGGCGTGTTCTGGGGTGAGTTCGCGCGCCGCGAGCCGAAGGCCAATCAGGCCAACATGGCCCAGATGCTCGGCTGGATGAAGGAAGGCAAGATCCGCCCGCATATCTCGGCGCGGTATCCGCTGGAGCAGGCGCCGCAGGCACTCAAGGACATGGAAGCCCGCAAGGTGACCGGGAAGATCGTCATCACACCTTGAGTCGGACTTTTGTTTGCCCCTCTCCCGCTCGCGGGAGAGGGGCGAAATCAGACCGCAGCTTCAAGCGTCAGAGCTTCTCCGTCTCCCCCGACTTCGGCTGCCATCGCATCAGCCGCTTCTCCCCCATCGTCACCATCCAGTCGAGTACCAGCGCGAACGCGGTCAGCACCACGATGCCCGCGAACACCGTGTTGATGTCGAAGGTGCCTTCAGCCTGCAGGATCAGGTAGCCAACGCCACGCGCCGACCCCAGGTATTCGCCCACCACCGCCCCGACAAACGCCAGGCCCACCGAGGTATGCAGCGAGGAAAACACCCAGCTCGTGGCGCTCGGCAGGTAGACATGGCGCAGCAGTTGCCGCTTGTTGGCGCCGAGCATGCGCGCGTTGGCCAGCACCACCGGGCTTACTTCCTTGACGCCCTGATAGACGTTGAAAAAGACGATGAAGAACACCAGCGTCACCGCCAGCGCCACCTTTGACCAGATGCCGAGACCGAACCAGACCGCGAAGATCGGCGCCAGGATCACGCGTGGCATCGAGTTGGCAGCCTTGACGTAGGGATCGAGCACCGCCGAAGTGAACGGGCTCAGCGCCAGCCACAGGCCCACGCCCAGCCCGGACACGGTACCAATGCCGAATGCCAGCACCGTTTCGAGCAGCGTGACACCCAGGTGCAGGTAGATATCACGTTCGACGATGAACCAGCTCCAGATGCGCTGCGCCACCATCAGCGGCTCACCGAAGAAGAACGCCACTTGCTGGGAACGCGTGGCCATGTGCCACACGATCAGTACCACCGCAAGAAGCAGAAGCTGCCAGACGCGCAGCATACCTTTTGAGTCGGGACGAAAAGCCATGTTCGATTGTTGTCCGATCGGGGAAACTCAGGCCGCCTTGCGCTGCTGCGCGTAGCCCTTGAGCACTTCTTCGCGCAGCACGTCCCAGATTGCGGCGTGCAGCTCCACGAAGCGCGGATGGTTGCGGATCTCGGCCACATCGCGCGGCCGCGGCAGGTCGATGGAGAACTCGCCGATCGGGTGCGTGCCCGGCCCAGCGGACAGCACCACCACGCGGTCACTCATCGCGATGGCCTCGTCGAGGTCGTGCGTGATGAACAGCACGGCCTTGCGTTTGGCCGCCCACAGGTCGAGCACCTCGTTCTCCATGAGCTGGCGCGTCTGGATGTCCAGCGCCGAGAACGGCTCGTCCATCAGGATGATGTCCGGGTCCATCACCAGCGTCTGCGCCAGGCTCACACGCTTGCGCATGCCGCCGGATAGCTGGTGCGGATAACGATCGCCAAACCCGCCCAGCCCCACGCGCCGCAGCCATTCCTCGCCCTGCTTCACCGCTTCATCGCGCGGCACTCCGCGGAACTCCAGGCCGGCGATCACGTTGTCGAGCGCGCTGCGCCACGGCATCAGCGCTTCGGTCTGGAACATGTAGCCGGCACGCGCGTTGATGCCCTTGAGCGGCTCGCCAAAGACGCGCACGGTCCCGGTCGAGGGTTCGAGCAGGCCGGCCGATACGTTCAGCAGCGTCGACTTGCCGCAGCCGGTTGGGCCCACGACAGAGACAAACTCGCCGGGCTGGATGGATAGCGTGACGTCTCGCACAGCGGTATAGCGCTGCGCGCGGTCTTCGCGCGAGACGAAGGTGCAGGTCACGTTTTCGAGTGAAAGTGCAGGCGTGCTCATGACGGCATGACTCTGGGAAGCTTTCGCCCGCCGGACGGCTGGCGCGCGGCGGGCGACTGGGAGACGGCTCCTTGAAGGAGCCGGATCGGATACTGGCTTGTCTTACTTGTACTTGGCGTTGGCCTTCTGCACGAAGTTGTTCGTGAACGTGTTCTCGAGCTTGATCGCCTTGCCCTTGAGCTCCGGATCAAACTGCTGCAGCGTGTTCAGTGCCGTGTGCGGGCCATCGGCCGGCATCATGCCGTCCGGCGAAATTGCTTCCTTGACCTTGTCCCACGCGGCCAGATACAGCGCGCGGTCACCCAGCAGGTAGCTCTCCGGCACGGTCTTGACGATGTCCGACGGGCCGGCCTTTTGCAGCCACTTCAGCGCGCGCACCATGGCGTTGGCCATTGCCTGGGTGGTGTTCGGGTTCTGCTGGATGAACGACACCGACGCGTAGAGGCAGCCCGACGGCATATTGCCGCCGAACACGGTCTGCGTTTCCTTGATCGTGCGCGTGTCCGAGGCGATCTTGACCTCGTTCTTCTGCGTCAGCATCGAGATCACCGGATCGAGGTTGGCCATGGCGTCGATCTGGCCCGAACGCATCGCGGCCACCGCGCCGGCGCTGGCGCCCACACCGATGAACGACACGTCGGACGGCTTCAGCCCGGCCTTGGCCAGCACGAAGTTAGCCATCATGTTGGTCGACGAACCCGGCGCGGTCACGCCGATCTTCTTGCCCTTCAGGTCGGCAATCGACTTGAAGTTCGGCATGGTCTTGTTCGACACCACCAGCACGATCTGCGGCGCGCGGCCCTGGAGCACGAACTCCTGGTACTGCTGGCCCTTGGCCTGCAGGTTGATCGTGTGTTCGTACGCGCCCGACACCACATCGGCGCTGCCGCCGACCACGGCCTGCAGCGCCTTGGCGCCACCGGCAAAGTCGACGATCTCGACGTCGAGCCCTTCTTCCTTGAAGTAGCCCAGGCGCTCGGCGATCGTCAGCGGCAGGTAGTAGAACAGGTTCTTGCCCCCCACGGCGATGGTGACCTTGCTCTTCTCCGGCTTGCCCTGCGCCTGCGCGCTGCCAAACGTGAACCAGCCAGCCAGGAACAGCGCCAGCGCGATCAGCACCTGTTTCCAGAACTTCTTGTTGTACATATGGCTCTCCTGCCTTTTCTATTTCTGTTTGATCGAGGGGCGCGCCGCATGGCGGCTTGCTGCGATGCTAGCGGACGCAAGCGCCATGCGCATCGGGATCAATACCTAATCCCGGCAGACGCGGCGGCGGCCATGCTACACGCCGCCCCTTTCAGGCAGCTTGCCAACCCGTCATTCCGCGTGGATATCGGCGGCCTTGATCACCTTGGTCCAGCGCTGCAACTCGGCGCGCTGGTACTGGTCGAGCTGTTGCGGATTCATGTAGCGAGCCTCCGCGCCAAGCTCCTCGGCCTTCTTGCGGAACGCCTCCGACTTCATGATCTTCTCGATCTCGGTTGTCAGCCGGTCGATCACTGGCTTGGGCGTACCCACGGGCGCGTACATCGCGAACCAGGACGAAACGTCGAGATCGGGATAGCCGGCCTCCGGCGCCGACGGCACGTCCTTCAGGCTGGGCAGCCGGGTCTTGCTCGTGACCACGAGCGGGCGCAGCTTGCCGGCGGCGATATGGCCCATCAGCGGCGGCGGCGTGGTGATCGTCATGTCGACATTGCCGCCGAGCAGGTCGGTCATCGCTGGACCGGTGCCCTTGTAGGGCACGTGCGTGATCTTGATACCCGCCATCTCGTTAAGCAATTCGGTCGAGACGTGCTGCAGCGACCCATTGCCCGACGATGCGTAGTTGAGCTTGTTCGGATTGGCCTTGGCGTAGGCCACCAGCTCCTTCAGCGACTTCACCGGCAGGCTGGAACGCACCACCAGCACCTGCGGCGCCGACAGCAGGTTGGCCACCGGCGCGAAGTCCTTGACCGGGTCCCACGAAGTCTTCGTCAGCAACGGCGTGATCACGTGATAGCCCGAGTACTGCACCAGCAGCGTGTAGCCATCCGGCTTGGCCCGTTGCACAGCCTGCGCGGCAATCGTGCCATTGCCGCCGGGCTTGTTGTCGACCACCACCGATTGTCCGAGCGCCTTCGACAGCGGCTCGGAAATCATGCGGGCGGCCAGATCGGTCGTGCCACCGGCGGCGGCCGACACCACAAGCATGATCGGGCGATTGGGGTACGTGCCCTCCTGCGCGTGTGCGGCCGCGGACATGGCCAGACCGGTGGCAGCCAGCAGTGTGCCGGCACCAATCAGTGTGCGTTTCATGGTTGTCTCCGTATGTTTTATTGGGGGACTCAAAAAATCTGTCGGTTGATGCCTGCCATCAAGTCTTGGCGAAAAACTCTTCCATCCACGCTGGCGGCTGATGCGTGCGCAGGCGCGGGCCGGCGCGCAGGAGCTGGCTGGACACGTCGCGTTGCACCAGATCGGAGACGCCCGCGACCACGTCGAGCAGCGCATCCAGATCAACGCCCGTATCCACGCCCATCGACGCGAACATGTGCACAAGATCCTCGGTGCTGACGTTGCCGCTCGCGCCGGGCGCGTACGGGCACCCACCCAACCCACCGGCCGCGGCGTCGAACCGCGTCACGCCGGTCTGCCACGCGGCGATCGCGTTCGCCAGGCCCATGCCTCGGGTGTTGTGCAGGTGAATCGTCAGGCCAGTCTTCGGCAAGGCGTGCTGGAACGCTTCGCAGAGCGCGGCCACCTGGTTGGGATAGGCCATGCCCGTGGTATCGCACAGGGTGATACCCGCCGCGCCGGCATCGGCAAACGCCTTCGCCAGGCGCATGACCTCGGCTTCGCTGACGTCGCCCTCGAACGGGCAGCCGAATACGGTCGACAGCGATACGTTGACAGGCACGCCGGCCTTGCCCGCTTCAGCGATCATCGCCAGCAACTGGGCCTGCGACTGATCGCGCGTCATGCGCAGATTGGCGCGGTTGTGCGTCTCGCTGGACGACATCACCAGATTGACTTCGTCGGGGCGGCAAGACAACGCGCGCTCCAGCCCGCGCAGGTTCGGCACCAGCACGGTCAGCCCAACACCGGGGACGCGCTCGACCTGATGCATCACGGCTTCCGCATCTGCCAGCGCGGGAATGGCGCGGGCCGACGTGAACGACGTGGCTTCGATACGCGCGAAACCGCAACGTGCCAGCGCGTTGACGAAGGCGACCTTGCCCTCGGTGGGGACGATGAACGGTTCGATCTGGAGCCCGTCGCGCGGGGCGACTTCGTTGATCTCGACCTTCGCCGGGCCTGACAGCGGATACGTAGCAGCACTCATCTTGGCACTCATGCAATCACTCCACGATTACGCAGGTCGGCAATGGCCGCTGCGTCGAAGCCGGCATCGACCAGCACGGAATCGGTATGCTCGCCCAGCGTCGGCGCGCGATCGTGGATGCCGCCCGGATTGCCCGACAGCTTCGGCATGATGCCCGGCACCTCCACCTGCAGGCCCTTCGCGGATGTCACCGTCTCGATCACGCCACGCGCCCGGTAGTGCGGGTCTTCGGCGATGTCTTTGACGGTGTAGATGCGGCCAGATGGCACGTCGGCGGTGCGCAGCACCTCCAGCGCGGAGGCCACGGTTTGTGTCTTCGTCCAGGTGGTAATCGCAGCGTCGATCTCGTCGACACGCTTCACGCGGCCATCATTGCGTGCCAGCGCCGGGTCTTCGCCCAAGTCGTTGCGCCCCATCGCGGCCATCAGACGGCGGAAGATCGCGTCGCCGTTGGCAGCGATCAGCACATACTCACCGCAGCCGCACAGGTAGGCATTCGACGGCGCGATCCCCGGCAAGGCCCCCCCGGCCGGCTGGCGCACAGCGCCGAACGCGGAGTACTCGGGCAACAGGCTTTCGCTCAGATTGAACAGCGACTCGTACAGCGCCACGTCGATGACCTGGCCTTCGCCACCGCGCGCATCGCGTTCGTACAGCGCCAGCAGCACGCCAAGCGCGCCATGCAGGCCGGCGATCGTGTCACCCAGCGACAAGCCCGCGCGCACGGGCGGGCGTCCGGGCTCGCCGGTCAGGTAGCGCAGCCCGCTCATCGCCTCGGCCACCGCCGCAAAGCCGGGCTCATCCCGCTTCGGGCCGCTTTGGCCGTAGCCCGAGACTCGCACCATGATCAGCTTCGGATTGTCGGCATGAAGCACATCCCAGCCGAGCCCCCATTTCTCCATGGTTCCCGGGCGGAAGTTCTCGATCAGGACATCGGCCTCGCTGGCCAGCTTGCGCACCAGCGCCTGGCCCTCCGGCTGGCGCAGATCGATGGCAATCGACTGCTTGTTGCGTGACTGAGCTTCCCACCAGACCGAGGTGTCTTCGTGCAACATGCGCCACTTTCGCAGCGGATCGCCCTGCCCGGGCGGCTCCACCTTGACCACGTGTGCGCCGAAATCGGCAAGTGTCTTGGCGGCAAAGGGGCCTGCAATCAGCTGGCCCAGTTCGAGAACGCGGATGCCGTCGAGAATCTGTCGCGCCATGAGTGTCTCCGAGAAACTGACCCCAATTGGGGTGGATTGGCGTAGTTTCGACGGAGTGTGCCCCAGCGGCGGGGTGATGCGGAATCGGCATTCCGGAAAGCGGGCTTTCTCGGAATGCGAAAGATCAGGGAGAACCCTATAGGGTTCGGAAGCGGGCTCGGGGGCTCAGAATGGCGCGCGGTCGCCGCAGAGATGGCTGATCAGCAGCCGCGCCGAGACCGTGAGCCCGGCCGGGTCTCGCATGCCGATCAGCAGCGAGCGGCGCGCCCAGGCATCCTGAAGTCCGACCAGCGAGAGCCCCATCGACTTGACGTGCGGCTCCGCGGCGATCCGCGGCAGCACCCCCACGCCCAGACCGGCCATGACCATGCGGCACATCGCGTCGAAGCTCCGCACCTGGATGCGCAGCCGAAACTGCCGCTCGAGCCGACTACTTTCTTCCAGCAGCCGTGCCGCCAGCGAGGTCACCTGCGGCAAGCTGACGAAGTCGTATTCGAGCGCATCGGCATAGTGGACCGGGCCGTTTTGCGCCAGTGGATGCCCCGGAGGCGTGATGATGACGAGTTCGTCCTGCCGATACTCGACCGTCACCAGTCCCGCGCACGGCGTGCGGTCGGCGAAGATGCCCACATCGGCCCGGTTTTCCATGACAGCGGCAACGATGTCGCTGCTGTTGTGCTCTTCGAGTTCGATGCGGATGGTGGGATGCTGGCGCATGAACTGCGCCAGATCATCGGGAAGAAACTGCGTGATGGCCGAGGTATTGGCACAGACGCGCACCTGCCCGCGCACACCCGAGGCGTAGTCGGACATCACCCCGGCCATGCGCTCCACGTCCTGCAGGATGGTCAGCGCGTGGTGGAAGCAGGCCTGCCCCGCCTCGGTAAGCTGCACGCCAGCGGCATGGCGGAAAAACAGCGGCGCCCCGACCGCGGTCTCCAGGTCGGAGATCCGCTTGCTGGCAGCCGCCACGGCCAGATGCGATTGCCGCGCGCCGGCCGAGATACTGCCCTGCCGTGCCACGGCCACGAACAGCCCCAGCGTGACGAGATCGAAGCGCGCCAGATTCATGGTCCGTTACAGGGTGCGACGGTCCATCACGGCGCGGGCGATGGTGCCCGCATCCACGTATTCCAGTTCGCCACCCACCGGCACGCCTCGCGCCAGACGCGAGACCTTGAGCCCGCGCGCCTTCAGCATTTCGCCGATGTAGTGCGCGGTGGCTTCACCCTCGCTGGTGAAGTTGGTGGCGACGATCACCTCGCTGGCCGGGCCACCGAGTTCGGGGTCGGTAGCACGTGCCAGCAGGCGGTCGAGATGAATCTCCTTCGGACCGATGCCGTCGAGCGGCGAGAGCCGCCCCATCAGCACGAAATACTGGCCGCGATAGGTCAGCGTCTGCTCGATCATGACCTGATCGGCCGGCGTTTCGACCACGCAGAGCAGCGTCGCGTCACGCTCTGGATCGCTGCAAGTTCCGCAAATTTCGAGTTCGGTGAAGGTATTGCAGCGCGTGCAATGGCGGATGCCATCGACGGCCCCACGCAGCGCGTCGCCAAGCTTGCGCGCGCCTTCGCGGTCGTGCTGCAGCAGGTGATACGCCATGCGTTGGGCCGACTTCGGTCCAACGCCGGGCAGCACCTTGAGCGCCTCGATCAGCGCCTGCAGCGAGGTGGGCGGCGCCGCTCTCATGACAGAGCCGCCTGGTCTGAACGTGTCATCAGAATGGCAGCTTGAAGCCCGGAGGCAGCGGCAGACCCGACGTCATCGAACCCATCTTTTCTTGCGTGGTGGCCTCGGCCTTGCGCACGGCGTCGTTGAACGCGGCGGCTACCAGGTCTTCCAGCAGGTCCTTGTCATCGGCCAGCAGGCTCGGATCGATCGTGACGCGCTTGACGTCGTTCTTGCAGGTCATCACCACCTTCACAAGGCCGGCGCCGGACTGGCCCTCGACCTCGATCTGGGCAAGCTGCTCCTGCATCTTCTTCATGTTTTCCTGCATCTGCTGGGCTTGCTTCATCAGCCCGGCCAGTTGACCTTTCATCATGGGATCACTCCTTGAATACGTGTGGATGGGGGCGGGCGGCGCGGCCCTTGGTCAGGCGGCCGCCACTTGAAACTTGAAATTCAGGCTGCGCGCGGCTGGATCGACCCTGGCACGATCTGGCCGCCGAACTCCCGCAGCAGACCTTGTACAAACGGGTCGCGGTCGATCTCGGCCTCGGCTTCGCGCTGGCGTTCGGCACGCGCCGCGGCATCGACAGCCGCCGCGGTATGCGTCACGCCGCCGACGACGCATTGCACGCGCACGTCGACGCGGAAATGCTCGACCAGCGCGGCCTGAAGCCGCTCCGCGACGTTAGCTTCGGCAATCGCCGCAACCGGCACGCGCAGATGCAGCGTACGGCCGACCACGCGATGCAGTTCGCTTTGAAGTGCAAGCTGCTGGGCCAGCCCCTTGAGCGGCAGGGTGGCGGCGAACTCGGGCCAGTCGCCAGTGAAAACCGGCGGCGTGCCATCCTCGCCGGCGCTTGGCGCCACTTGCGGGACGGCAGGTGCCAGTTGCACTGCCGGTTCCGGTTCGGGCTTGCTGACCGGCTTGGCTGCCGATTGCGTCGGCGCCGGCTTGCGAGCAGCGCGCGGCGCGCGATCGGCGCTGTCGGATTCAAAGCCGTTGTCGAAACCACCGAAGCTCGGGTCATAGCCCGGATCGCTGTCGTACGGACCGATCACAGGCAGATCGGGCGGCATCTCTTCCCACGGCGGTACGTCACTTGCACCCGCGGCTTCCCACGGCGGGACGGACGTGGCTTCGGGTTGCGGCGCGGGCTTGGCGACCGGTGCCGGGCGCGCGGCCGCGACAGGGGCAGCAGCGGCCTTGCTCGGAGCGACAGCCGGCGTCACTGTCGGCGTCACTACCGGTGCAACGGCAGGCGAAACTGCCGGAGCCGGAGCCAACGCGGCAGTGGTAGCCGGCCGTGAGGCGGAAGGCGGACGCAGCGGCTGCGCAGCCGGGCGCGAACTGGCCGCGGCGGCGGCACCTGCGTTTGGCGCAGCTGACATCGGACGGCCAGCACGACCGGCGGAAGCTTGACGCGCGGCGGCCAACGCCGCACGGGCTGGCGACATCGACGTATCCACGTCAGCCTGGGGTGGCGCGGGTTCGGCTGACTTCGCTGGCGCAGCGGGCGTGGAGGGTGCTGCGGATGCAGCCGGAGCAGCGGCCGCAATCGGCGCAATCGGCGCAATCGGCGCTGCCGGCGCAACCACTGGCACAGCCTTGACCGGCTCGGCCGCCACAGGCTCGGCAGCAGCCGATGCCATGACCCGGGCCGACGGCGCAGCACTCGTCGTGCCAGCCGGGCGCGGGCGTGCCACCTGTTGCCCGCCACCGCCCTGTCCGCTCACCGGCGAAGCGGGAGCAATGGACGGCCGGAACGCCAGCATTCGCAGCAGCGTCATCGTGAAGCCGGCGTACTCGTCCGGCGCCAGCGCCAGTTCGCTGCGGCCAAGGTTGGCAATCTGATAGAAAAGCTGGGTTTCCTGGGCGTCGAACTGCCCAGCCAGGCGGCGTACGTCCTCGGCCTCGGGCCATTCGTCCTGCACGGAAGCCGGCACGGCCTGCGCCAGCGCAACCTTGTGCAGCAACGAGCCAAGATCCTGCAGCGCCCCGGCAAACGACAGGCTGCGGTCGGCCATGGAATCGGCGATGCCGAGCATCGTGGCGCCGTCTTCGGCAGCCAGCGCGTCGAGCAGTTGCACGAGGTAGCTCTGATCAATCGCCCCCAACATGCCGCGCACTGCCTCTTCCGACACCTGGCCAGCACTGTAGGCAATGGCCTGGTCGGTCAGCGACAGCGCATCGCGCATCGAACCGTGGGCGGCCTGCGCCAGCAGGCGCAGCGCGCTACCGTCGTGGCCGATCCCTTCCTGGGCCAGGATGTGGTCGAGGTGCGAGACGATGTGACCCGGCGGCATCTGCTTCAGATTGAACTGCAGGCAGCGTGACAGCACCGTGACCGGAATCTTCTGCGGATCGGTCGTGGCCAGGATGAACTTGACGTGCTCGGGCGGCTCCTCCAGCGTCTTCAGCATGGCGTTGAAGGCGTGGTTGGTCAGCATGTGCACTTCGTCGATCATGTAGACCTTGAAGCGGCCGGCCGTCGGGGCGTAGATCGCCTTGTCGAGCAGCTGCGCCATCTCGTCGACGCCGCGGTTCGACGCCGCGTCCATCTCGATGTAGTCGACGAACCGCCCGCTGTCGATTTCCGTGCAGGCCTTGCACTGGCCGCAAGGCTGGGCGGTGATACCGCCGTTGCCGTCAGGGCCGGTGCAATTGAGGGCCTTGGCCAGGATCCGGGACAGCGTGGTCTTGCCGACGCCGCGCGTGCCGGTGAACAGGTAGGCGTGATGCAGCCGCTGCTGTTCCAGCGCGTGCGTGAGCGCGCGGACCACGTGCTCCTGGCCGACCAGCGTGGTGAAATCCCTGGGGCGCCATTTGCGCGCTAGAACTTGATAACTCATGGCGGCGATTGTAGCAAAAGGCGGACCTGGGTCAGACCTGGATTTGGAGTTGCCAGATGCTATCGCACGCCGCCGCCATCCGTGAAGCGTCGCCGGCTAGCCACACTCGCCCACATAACCGCAATTGGCGCACTTGGCGCAGCCGTCCACCTTGTGCAGGGCGTGCGCGCCACACTCGGGACACGGCTTGCCGGTGCCGATCCCGGCAGCCAGCTTGGCGGCGGGCGCCGCTTCGGCCGGCGAAGCCAGCGCCACAGCCGCCTCGCCGCCTTCGCGCCGGGCCAGACGGGCAGCCAGCGCCACCACCGGCACCTGGCTGCCCTCCTCGTCCAGGAAACCACGCTTGATCAAGATGCGTTGAATCGCGTAACTCAGCGCCGCCACCTCCGAATCATGGAAGCGCGGCACCTCGGTGCCGTCCTGGCGGACCAGGGAACCGTAGCGGACCGTGCCCTTGTCCCAGACCACATTCCGCATATCGGCCAGCGCCTTGGCGATCGGGCCGCCCGAGCGGGCCACCATCGACAATAGCCTCATCGTCGACGTGATCCACTGCTGGCCCTCGGAGCGCTGCCCCGCTGGCATGAAAAACTCGATTGGCCGCTCGATCGTCACCGACTGACCGCCGACCGTGCCGGACACCTGCATGAAGTTGACGGTCAGGTAGACCGTCTTGTGGCCCTCATAGGTCAAATACTCGACCTTCGACGTCACGCCTTCCAGATCGCCGAGTGGCCGGCTACCGAACGGCCGCGTCAGCGGATCGTCCTCGCTCGGCGTGGCGGGCGCCGGCGCCGTGGTGGCCGTGGCGGCCGTGGCGGCCGGGGTGACCGACAGCACCGCGCCAAGCACCTGGTTCGGCCGATACGTGGCGAGCCCCTTGAGCCCGGCCTTCCACGCTTCGAGGTAGAGATTGCGGAAGGCTTCGTACGGATAGTCCTCCGGCACGTTCACGGTCTTGCTGATGCTCGTGTCGATATAGGGCTGAACCGCCTCCAGCATCCGCATATGGTCGATGGCAGACATCTGGAGCGCCGTGACGAAGCTCTCCGGCAACTGCTCGACGTCGCCGCCCATATGGCGATAGAGCCGCCATGCATGGTCGGCCACCTCGAACGTGCGATAGCTGTCGTCGGGCATCCGCTTGCGCCGGTTGTAGGTCCACGAGAAAGCCGGCTCGATGCCATTCGACGCGTTATCGGCAAAGGCCAGCGTGATCGTGCCAGTTGGCGCGATCGAAAGCAGGTGCGAGTTGCGCAGGCCGTGTTCGCGGATGGCATCGCGGATGGGCTCGGGCAGGCGGCTCACGAAGCCGCCACTCAGATAGGCGTCGGCATCGAATAACGGGAAGCGGCCCTTCTCCTCGGCAAGTTCGACCGATGCCAGATAGGCGTGATCGCGCATGGTCTCGGAGATCCGACCGGCGAGCGCGCGCGCCGCATCGGTGTCATAGCGATGACCCAGCATCACCAGTGCGCTGCCAAGCCCCAGAAACCCCAGGCCGATACGACGCTTGGCCTGCGCCTCGGCCTGCTGCTCGGGCAACGGCCAGTAGGTGATGTCGAGCACGTTGTCGAGCATCCGCGTCGACACGCGCACGACCTCGGCAAACGCCTCGAAATCGAAGCTGGCCTGATCGGTAAACGGGCGGCGTACGAAGCGCGTCAGGTTGATCGAGCCCAGGCAGCAGCAGCCATACGACGGCAACGGCTGCTCGGCGCACGGGTTGGTGGCCTCGATCGTCTCGCAGTAGTAGAGATTGTTGTCAGCGTTGATGCGCGACAGGAACAGGATGCCAGGCTCCGCGTGGTCATAGGTGGCCTGCATGACCTGATCCCACAGCCGACGGGCCGGCACACGCCGATACACCCACTGACCGTCGTCGCGGCGATAGGCACCCGCCGCGATATCGTCCGCACCAGGCTCGGCCTCGTGGATCAGTTCGATTTCCCCATCGGCCGCCACCGCCTGCATGAACTCGTCGGTGACGCCAATCGAGATATTGAAGTTGGTCAGGTCACCGCGATCCTTGGCGTGGATAAAGCTCTCGATATCGGGGTGGTCGCAGCGCAGCACGCCCATCTGCGCACCGCGCCGTGCGCCGGCCGACTCCACGGTGGCACACGATGCATCGAACACCTTCATGAACGACACCGGCCCCGATGCGCGCGAGTGCGTGGCACGCACCAGCGCGCCACCCGGCCGGATCGAGGAGAAGTCATAGCCAACACCACCGCCGCGCCGCATCGTCTCGGCGGCCTGGGCCACGGCGGTATAGATGCTCGGCTTGCCGCCACGCACCTGGGACACCGAGTCGCCCACGGGCTGGACGAAGCAGTTGATCAGCGTAGCTTGAATGCCTGTGCCAGCCGCCGAGTTGATACGCCCGGCCGGCACGAAGCCGCCTTCCAGCGCCCAAAGAAAGCGCGAGGCCCAGGCCTCGCGTTTGTCGGCGGGTTCCACCTCCGCGAGCGCGCGCGCCACACGGCGGCGCACATCGTCAATGGTCTGTTCCTCGCCCTTGGCGTATTTTTCCTGGAGTACTTCGATGGAGATGTCTTGCGGCGCAAGCGCGCCGCGGAGGATCTGGTCGTTTGCGTTCATGTCCCCAGCCTGTCAGATGAGAGCTTTCTGGCCCGAATTTGCCGTCCGCCATGCTGCCAGCACGGCAGGGCGCCAACCCCGCTTCAGATCAAACAACGCGCCAAAGCCCCTGCCAAGAATACAAAATTGGAAACCCTCTCAAGGTTGCGTTACAATGCCGGTCGGACGGGCCTCCTCGCATGGCGGCGCGGTCAACCTGGTCAGGTCGGGAACGAAGCAGCCACAGCCGTTTTCCACCAGTGCCGAGGGTCAGGCTCGTCCCCCTAATTCCCCTTTCTGCTTTTATCTCCCGGCATTTCCCTGATTAATCTCTGGCGCCCGCCCGTTTCCGTGCGCCAGAAACGTCCTATTGTGCGCCTGTTTTGCGAATCGGGCACGGGCCGAGTGCGCTCAGAACAATGACCCCTGCTGTGTCGTGGCGATAGGCTTCGCCTGTGACGCCGAGGCACGTAGAAGCTCTACATCGATCCACTCTCCGGCCGCTGTAGCCACGCCGGCTTCGATCCGCTTGCCCGGAAACATCGGCGCCACCGCCGCTGCATAGCGCAAGAGCTGCGCGCGATAGCCCGCATGTTCCTGCGGCAACAGCCTGAGCTTGTAGTCGATGATGACGACCCGCTCGTCGAACTCCACCAGCCGGTCGATCCGCAGCAACCGGCCGCGGCCATCATAAAGCTCCACCTCGTTACGTGCCGACACGGCGTCCACCGGGAACATCAGTTCGCGCAGCGCCGGGGCCTCCAGCATTGCGCGCAAGTCCGCGACGGCCGCCTCGGCCTGCTGCCGCCAGCGCTCGCGCGCGTTCGGCGCACCCGCGCCAGTCAGCGGGAACCAGCGCAAAACCGTTTCCACGTCGGGCAAGCTGCCATGCGCATCGGGATAGCGCGAGACACGCTCGAGCAGCGCGTGCACCAGTTCGCCATGTGCCGCGGCGTCGGCATCGAACACGATGCCCTCGGCCTCGTCGTCCGCATCGTCGATCGGCAAACGGTCGTCAGCCGCATCGCGATAGCGCAGCCGGAAATCGGTATAGCGGATGCGCTCGCTGGCGGCGGTCAGGGTATCGACTGCCGCGACGTCGGTCTCTGGATAAGCCGTGATCTCGTCACCGACACCCGCCGCAGCCAGACGCACGTACCAGCTTCCGGCGATCTCCGCCCCTGGCGCGTCTTCCTTCTCCGCCTTGCTCGCGCGCCCCTTGACTCCGCTGACCAGCAGGCCTTGCTGGGCGCGTGTCATCGCCACATAGAGCAGATTCCAGTTTTCGCGATCGGCAAGCGCCGCTTCGGCGTCGAACAGCGACGCGCGAGCCATGCCGCGCTCGTCGCGCTTGCCGTAGGCGGAAAAATGCCGTGGCACCGCCGATGTCGGCGGCCAGTCAACCAGAATGCCACCACGATCGGCCGCCGGATCGCTGTGATTCGCATCGAGCAGGATCACGAATGGCGCCTCAAGGCCCTTTGCCGCGTGCACCGTCAGAATGTGAACGGCGTCGAGCTGATTGTCTCCGGCGTCGTCGGGCTCCGCCTCGGTATCCTCGACGCCTTCACCCATGCCGCCCTCGTCGGGGCTTTCATCCTCGTCACCACGCCGAATTTCCTGCAGTTCATCGATGAACTTGGGCAGGCTCGGATAGCGCCCGCCATCAAGGTCGAGCGACAGCTTCAGGAAGGCATCGAGATTGGCCAGCACCTGCTCGCGAATGGCCGCAGGCGCGGCCTCGGCATAACGGCGACGCACCTCGCCCTGGTGATAGATCTGGTCGACCAGGTCATGCACGGGCTTGTGCGGCGCAAGCGCCAGCCAGCCGCGCAGGCGCGCGACACCCGTTCGCAGCGAATCGGAAACGCGCTCAGGCAGTCCCAGCGCCTCGATGCGCGCCCACCATCCGCCCTCGCCCTCCATCATGGCCAGCAGCACCAGATCGTCGTCAGTCGCGCCCACGAGCGGGCTCTTGAGAACATGCGCGAGGTCGAGGTCCGATTCCGGCGTCATCAGGAACGCCAGGAGCGCCGAGAGGTCGAGTGCTTCCAGCGTTGTCAGCAAGCCGCCACGGCGCGGGCTCAGGCAGGGGATGCCGGCCTCGCGCATCGCACGTTCGTAATCGGCCAGGAAAGTCTTGCGTCGCACCAGCAGATGCATGTCGCGCCAGCCCGCCGGGCGAGTGCCATCGCCTTCCCTCACGGGCACCTGGTCACGCAGATAGTGCAGCCAGGCTGCCACGCGGCGACCTTCCTCGTAGCGCAGGGAGTCGCCTTTCTGCGTGCGTGGCTGGGTCAGCGTATCGCGATGGCCATCGCCCTCGGATGCTTCGTCATCCTCTGTTTCCTCCGGCTCGACGAGCGGCAGCAGCCAGACCGGTCCGGCCGGACCCCCGAGCGCCGTGGTTTGCGTTTCGTAGAGCGGATAGCGCCCTTCCGCGCGTGCGTGATCGAACACGGCGTTGACCCAGTCGAGCACCTCGGGGCGATTGCGGCGCGTGCGGTTGGTACGCAGCACGGTGGCGCCGAATCCGTCCTGAAGCATGACCCGGGCGGCATTGAACAGGCGCGCGTCCGCGCGACGGAAACGGTAAATCGACTGCTTGGGATCGCCAACCAGAAACACGGTGGGCTTCTCTCCCAGCCCCTGATAACCGGCCAGCCAGCCCTGCAGGATGCGCCATTGGAGCGGGTTCGTGTCCTGGAACTCGTCAAGCAGAAGGTGACGATATCGCGCGTCGAGACGCACCTGCAGGTACGTGGCGGTCTCCTCGTCGGCCATCAGCTTCGCCGCCAGCCATTCGAGGTCCGCGAAGTCCATCGCACGCTGGTCGCCCTTGTAGCGCTGATAACGTTCGAGCAGTGCATCGCCCAGACGGTACAGCGCCAGGTTGATCGCGAGCACCATGGCCTCGCAGCGGCGCGCCGCGATCTCGTCCAGTCGTGCGCAGTGCTCTGCGTGCTGATCCAGCAATTCGTCAACGGCACCTTCACTACCGCACGCCTTGGCCAATGCCGTGGTACGACGCAGCGAGCGCGCCTTACCCGCATCGGTGAAAAACGCGGCACGCAGCAACTGGAATGCGTTGGCGGCGGCCTCGCCCGGCGCGGCGCCTGCGTCGCGCCATGCGCGGATCGCGCGCAGTCCGTCGATGATCTTCGATGCGTGCCCCTGCTCTGTCTTGCCGCCACGACCGAGCAGCAGTGCCATCTGCGCGCATTCCTCTAGCCAGTCGTCGTCGCAGAGCGCGTCTACCAGAATGTCGGAGGTGGCATCATCCCCAAGATCCTGCGCCAGCTTCGTGGCGGGATCGCCCGACTCCTTGAACGCAAACCACTCGTTGCGTGCGTGGAACATCCGGTCGAGCAGGCCCCGCGCCTGGAAGTCGCCGATCGCATCAACCAGCGCTTCGTAGGATTCGCGCAGATCCGCGTATTGCGGCTGCGCCAGCGCGCGCCAGAACGGCGCCCAGGCCTCGCGCTTCATGCGCAAGGCATCCTCACGCAGCGACGCGCCGGGCACGATGCCCGAAGACAGCGGCGCCCCCCGCAACAACGTGCCGAACCAGCCGTGGAACGTGTCGATCGCCATGCGGCCCGGTGACGCCAGCACTTGTGCATGTAGCGTCCGCGCGCGGGGCAATGCCGCGCGCGCGGCGTCTGGAGACAGCCCGCGCATTTCCAGCTGCGTCAGCACCGCCTCGTCGGTGCCGCCGGCAAGCTGCGACAGCACTTCGAGCAGGCGTTCGCGCATTTCCTCGGCGGCCTTGCGCGTAAAGGTGATAGCCAGGATTTCGTGCGGCGCGGCGCCGGCCAGCAGCAGACGGACCAGACGCGCCACCAGCAGCCACGTCTTGCCGCTGCCCGCGCAGGCCTCCACCACCACGGAGCGGCCAGGATCGCAGGCGGCGCGCGTGAAATCGGCCTCGCCCACGGATTGGCCGTCGCGCAAATAGGCGTGAACTTCGGTCATGACTTCAGATCCGGCAACGCGGTGGACTCCCAGAAACCCTTGCGGCACAGGCCGCGGGCATCGCAATAAGTACAGGCGACGGCATCGCCGATCGCGGGCAGCTTCGCGCCTTGCCGCAAACGCACGACATCGTGCCGCAACTGGCGTTCGAGCCAGGTCACCGCTGCCTGAAATTCCGGCAGATCGACTTCCCGCTGGGCACCG
The DNA here is from genome assembly GCF_002335265.1 of Cupriavidus sp. UBA2010. NCBI lineage: Bacteria > Pseudomonadati > Pseudomonadota > Betaproteobacteria > Burkholderiales > Burkholderiaceae > Cupriavidus > Cupriavidus sp. UBA2010. Next base: position 10,554 of record NZ_DDCI01000012.1, on the reverse strand, counting down.
GGCGAACTGTCGCGGCCGCCCTGCTTCACACCTTCCAGCGCCACCCAGCTTCCCGCCACGGCATCGGCCCGAAGCAGACCGTAGAACGCCAACTGGCAGTCTTCCTCGGCATCACCGGCCTTGCGCCGCAGGCGGCTGGCTGGCTGGGTCTTGTAATCGAGCACCGCATGAGCGCCATCCGGTCCCTTGTCGAGCCGGTCGATCCGGCCGGCCAGCCGCAGCGGCACGCCATCGGGCATCGCCACATCCACGCCGGCATCGAATTCGCCACCGCGCCAGTGCCAGCCGGCTTCCTCACGCGCCGCCTGCCATGCCACGTACGACGGCAGGACTTCCATCCAGCGGCGGTAGTAGCTGATGGCATTGCCGTCCTCGGCAATCTGCTTGCCGAACGTGGTATCCGAGATTTCCCGCAGACGCGCCAGACGCCGGTCGTTGTCACGCTCGCCAGAGGCATGGATCTCCTCGTGGTACTGCAGCAGCACGCGATGCAGCAGGTTGCCGATATCGCGCTTCTCGAGGTCGTCGCTGAGCGTGTCGAGCCCGGAAAGGCCCAGCATCCGGCTGGCGAAGAACTGATAGGGGCAACGGCGCAACGTGTTGTACGCCTGCGCGCTCCAGCGCTCTGGCACGCGCTCGGGCGCCACCGGCGCAGGCATTCCGGCGGGCTGCGCGAAGGTATCGTGCAGAGCGGGCGTGGCACTGGCTTCGATCGGCATGCCCGCGCGCGCGCAGCATGCGGACAACCGCTCGATCCAGCCGGAGACATGATGCGGCTCGCCCCGGCCGCCGAAGCGTTGCCACGTCAGCACGACGTCGCTGTTGTTGAGCAGCACTTCGGCCAGGTCCCGGGCCTGCTGGGCAAAGCGGGCCTCGCGGTCTTCGAGCCCAAGCTCGCGTCGCATCTGGTTCGAGAAAAACATCAGCTCGGCCGCGCTTGACGGCAACTGCGCATCATCGCAGCCGACTACCACCACGCCGTCGAACCGTCGCATCCGGGCGCCGTTGAGCGGGAGGATCGTGATGCGCGACTGGCTCTGCGCCGAGGGCTCCTTATAAGCCACTGATTCGAGCAATGCCGACAGCATCGCGCGAAACTCCTGCTGGTTCAGCGTGGCGTGGCTGCCGGTCTCGTCGTCGGGCAAGTCGCCCAGCTTCGCCAGCGCATCGAGCAGTTGCCGCCCGGCATCGTCGGCAGCCAGCGCAGCACGCATATCGAGCGTGTCAAGCATGGCGTCGAGGCGGCCCAGCCAGACATGGAGCGGCTGTTGCGCCAGGCCCCGCGGCCACTGCGCGGCCTCGTCGGCCAGCGTGGCGACGAGCGTGCGAGCCGCAGCGCGGATCTGCAGTTCGGCATCGCTGGCCTCCATCGTCTCCGCGTCGACCAGCGCACCTGCCGCTCGCTCGCGCTCTGCAAACAGATGCGCCAGTCTGGTCCAGCCTCCGGTAACGACAGCGCGACGGATGCGGCGTTCCATCAGCGCGATTGCCGCGCCGCGATGCTCGAATGCAGGCAGGCAAAACGGGCTCTTGAGCAGATCGAGCAGCGCCGCGCTATCGCCATCTCGCGCTAGCACGTCAAACCAGCGCATCAGCGCGGCGGCTGCGCGCGTGGTCGACAACTTCCAGCCGGTTTCATCGCGGACAGGCGCGCCGGCACGCGCCAGCAACGCGCGGGCGCGGCGGGCCACGACTCGGTCGTGGGCCACGAGCGCCACATGCCTGCGGCCTTCGTTGAGCCATTGCACGAGTTGGTCCGCTGCTGCGGCGGCTTCATCCTCGAAGCGCGCGCTGCCGATAACGCGGACGCGCGGACGTTCGGCCGGCAATTCGGCCGGCAACGCAACGGGCAAGGCCAGCGGTGCCGCGGACGGTTCGCTGTCGGCACTACTGTCCCCGTCGCGCCGGGCCTCGGGCCACAGCGCAAGCAGCGTCCGATACCAGTCGGGCTCGCCCCCCGCTTCCGATGCGCCGGTCCAGTCGTAGCCGACTTCGAGCGTCGGCACGAGTTCGCCGGCCTGCGCGAGGAATCTGGCTTCAACCGGTTCCGGCGGTGTCGGGCCAATCCAGACCACCGGCGCTGCAACCTGCTGCGCCAGGCGCTGTAGCGCCCGGCGCCGTGCCGGAAGCGGATCGTCCGGCCCCGACAGCATTTGCCAGAAGGCCAGCACGATCTGCGCCTCCTGTCCGAGGAAGCGTTCGGACAGGTGCGCATAAGTACGTTGCAGCGCGCCTTGCAGGAGCGCCGCCCGCTCATCGCTATCGTCGCTACCGTCGCCCTCGAGATCATCGTCTCCGCGGATCGCAGCGTCCTCCAGCCAGCGCGCGCTCAGTTCGTCGCTGATCGATAGCAGCGTCTGCGCCAGTCCCCATGCCGCCCCCTCTGTCTGGGCGCCAAAGGCAATCCGCAGCCAATCCTGCGAGCGAATCGCCTGTTGCACTGCCAGCAGCCGCGCGGCATGGCCACGCGTGGGGGTCGGGTCGGTAGCAAGGTCGGGGGGAAGGTCCAGCAGCCAGTGCCCGAGCGTCAGCACGCGCGGTAGCAAACGGGGCTGCCCAGCGGCACGCGCAGCGGCATCCAGCGCCTGGCGCACGCCAGGAATCTGCGCAGCCGTCGGCACGACGATGTGCGCGCCAGCGGCTACCGGGCCGCAGTGATCCAGGAAATACCACGTCGCCGTTGCAGCCTGATCGAGAAAGGACGGCCCGGGAGGAAACGAGAGTCGGGTCATGGATAACGGGGACGGAGTCGAGGCCGAGGGCAACCCGTGACCCTCGGAACAGACATCTTGTCTTGATTAGTTGTCGTCGCCTGCGTTGCCGCCCTCCAGACGGGCGCGCAGTTCGCGCGCCGTCTCCAGCAGGCCTTCATAGCCGGAGCGGGCGTGCTCGGGCAAATCGGGGTCGCCGATCAGCGTGCCGAGCGTTTCCATCACACTGTAGACCAGCCCCTTGGCGGCGCCGGTGGCGATGCTCTCGGACTCGACGGCGCTGCTGAGATGCTGCAGCGCATCGCTCAGGTGGTCCGCCTGGCTTTCATCGGACGGATTGGGCTTGCGGGAGTCTGGCGTCATGATCAATAGCGTTGTGAATCGGTTTGTGCGTCACATGCGCACGATTCCATTCTACTCGCGCGTCACGTCTGTCTGAATGGATTGCGCATGGATTGCGCGGATACGCGAAGTGCATTCTAGATCATGCCGACGAGCAAGCCTCGCATGGCCCCTTCGCGAAGGCGCGGCAGATTAACTCAAATAAGGGATGCCAATAGCTGGAAACTCTTGCTGCGATTGACACTATCATCGGCAAAACGATTCACAACACGGCACAATATCCACTGTTGCCGCCCCCGGCTAAATCCCGATTCTGGCGAGGACTTGATTTTCGCGAAGCTGGTAACATATCGGCGTCAGCGGCGCATCCTGCCGCGCGCCGTCGCGCTGCGAGTCCGCGCAATGTCGTGTAAGGTAGCGGATCGCGCCGACAGCTGTTGTCCGCCTTCAACATAAACTGAGCGATACCTGAGGTTCCCCGCCATGAGCGAACAAATCAAATACGTGAGCGACGCTTCGTTCGATGCCGACGTGCTCAAGTCCGACAAGCCCGTGCTGCTCGACTTCTGGGCCGAATGGTGCGGTCCTTGCAAGATGATCGCCCCGATCCTGGACGAAGTCGCGAAGGACTACGGCGACAAGGTGCAGGTCGCCAAGATCAACGTGGATGAAAACCAGCAAGTGCCGGCCAAGTTCGGCATTCGCGGCATCCCGACGCTGATCCTGTTCAAGAACGGCCAAGTGGCCGCGCAGAAGGTTGGCGCGCTGTCGAAGTCGCAACTGACCGCGTTTCTGGACAGCCAGCTGTAAGCTGTACCTGCCCGGGGCCGAACGGCTCCGGGAATGCACTACCCGGTCATGCGTGCGCCAGCTCTGGCGCGCCGGCCGGATTGTGCTATGATGCCACCCAACAACTTCCCCGAGCGTTCGCTCATTCTTTTCCCCCTTCTCCTTGTTCTTGCCCGTCCGGGCACTTCTGTACCCCTCGTCTATGCACCTGACAGAACTCAAATCGCTTCACGTGTCTGCGCTTCTCGAAATGGCGGCAACGCTCGAGATCGACAATGCACAGCGGATGCGCAAACAAGAACTGATGTTTGCGATCCTCAAGAAGCGCGCCAAGATGGGCGAAACCATCTACGGAGACGGCACGCTGGAAGTTCTTCCCGACGGCTTCGGTTTCCTGCGCTCGCCGGAAACTTCCTACCTGGCCAGCACGGACGACATCTACATCAGCCCCTCGCAGATCCGTCGTTTCAACCTGCACACCGGTGATTCGATCGAAGGCGAAGTGCGCACGCCGAAGGACGGCGAGCGCTATTTCGCACTGGTGAAGGTGGACAAGGTCAACGGGCAGCCTCCCGAAGCGGTGAAGAACCGCATCATGTTCGAGAACCTGACGCCGCTGCATCCGAACCGGCCGCTCACGCTCGAACGCGACATCCGCGCCGAGGAAAACATCACCGGCCGCATCGTCGACATCATCGCGCCGATCGGCCGTGGCCAGCGCGCGCTGCTGGTGGCATCGCCGAAGTCCGGCAAGACCGTGATGCTGCAGCACATCGCCCACGCGATTGCGAACAACCATCCGGAAGCCGACCTGTTCGTGCTGCTGATTGATGAACGTCCGGAAGAAGTGACCGAAATGCAGCGCTCGGTGCGCGGCGAAGTGGTGGCGTCGACGTTCGACGAACCTGCGATCCGTCACGTGCAGGTGGCCGAAATGGTCATCGAGAAAGCCAAGCGTCTGGTGGAACTGAAGCGCGACGTGGTGATCCTGCTGGACTCGATCACGCGTCTGGCCCGCGCCTACAACACCGTGGTGCCGGCATCGGGCAAGGTGCTGACCGGCGGTGTGGATGCCAACGCGCTGCAGCGTCCGAAGCGTTTCTTCGGCGCCGCGCGTAACCTGGAAGAAGGCGGTTCGCTGACCATCATCGCCACGGCGCTGATCGAAACCGGCAGCCGCATGGACGACGTGATCTACGAAGAGTTCAAGGGCACCGGCAACATGGAAGTGCACCTCGAGCGCCGCCTGGCCGAGAAGCGCGTCTACCCGGCCATCAACCTGAACAAGTCGGGCACGCGCCGCGAGGAACTGCTGATCAAGCCGGACATCCTCCAGAAGATCTGGATCCTGCGCAAGTTCATCTCCGACATGGACGAAGTGCAGGCGATGGAATTCATCCTGGACAAGATGAAGCCGACAAAGAACAACGCGGAATTCTTCGACCTGATGCGCCGCGGCGGCTGATGCCGCGCCGGTAGTCCATCCTGATAAAAAGGCGTACCCTTGGGTGCGCCTTTTTTCTTTCGCCCCCTCGCGAGAACCATGTTCGGAAAGCTGACCAGTTTCCTGCGCGCCCGCTCGAAGGCGCGCAAGCTCGCCCATTACGCGATTCCCGACGACCTCTGGGCGCAGACCGTGGCTGCCCTGCCCTTCGTGCAGCACTACAGCGAAGCGGACCTGACCGCATTGCGCGAGCTGGCCACACTGTTCATCGCCAACAAGGAATACTCGACCGCGCACGACATGGAGCTGACCGATGAAATGGTGGTCAGCGTGGCGGCGCAGGCTTGCGTGCCCATCCTCAAGCTCGGCATCGAATGGTATCGCGGCTGGCATGGCATTGTGCTCTACCCGGGTGAGTTCGTAATTCGCAAGACCGTCCAGGAGGACGTCGGCTTCGAAGACATCGGTCTCGTGCATGGCGTCGAGGAAGAGGCCAGTGGCGAGGCATGGGAACACGGCCCGGTGATCCTGTCATGGCCCGATGTGGCCTCGCCCGGCGCCGGGCTGAATGCCCACCATGGCGAACACGAACTACCGGTAGACACGTACAACGTCGTCATCCACGAGTTCGCCCACAAGCTCGACATGCTCAATGGCGAGGCCGACGGTGTGCCGCCGTTCTCGCGCGTTCTGCACCCGGGCGTCGATGCCGAGCAGTGGGCGGAGACCTTCCTGAGTGAATACGATACCTTCGCGGAGGCCTGTGACGCCTTGCCCGACCATATCTGGGACGACCCCGATCGACTGCCTCCCCGACTGCAGGTGATCGACCCGTATGGCTGCGAGGCGCCGAGTGAGTTCTTCGCAGTGGCGTCCGAAGCATTTTTTGTCGAGCCTATTGGTTTGCGACGGTATTGGCCTACCCTTTATGACGCCTTGGCCCAGTTTTATCGGCAGAATCCAGCCGGGAATGCGGCAAGCGACACTTAAGACATCGCCAGTTGCCCAGCTACGACGCCATTTCGTTTGTTGCACCTGCACTTGATTTTCTGCCATAATCCCGGTTTGCCCGTTATCGGCAAGTGGTTCGCTCGCCGCAAGCATTCTGACCTGCGGCACGACGAGCGGACTGGCTACCCAACCTGAAAGGAAGCACCATGAAAGAAGGCATTCACCCGAATTACCGTGAAGTCCTGTTCCACGACGTGTCGAACGACTTCAAGTTCGTGACCCGCTCGACGATCCAGACCAAGGACACGATCGAACACGAAGGCAAGACCTACCCGCTGGCCAAGATCGAAGTGTCGTCGGAATCGCACCCGTTCTACACCGGCACGCAAAAGATCATGGACACGGCCGGCCGCGTCGAAAAGTTCCGCCAGAAGTTCGGCAGCAAGCTGGGCGCCGCCAAGAAGTAATTGCCCCGCTTTATGCGAGCAAGCGCCGCGCCCAGAGGACAGATGCTCCCGCGGCGCGCGACCTGACAAAGAGGCAGCATCGGCTGCCTCTTTGCATTTGTGCCCCCAAAAGACGATTTTCATGCGCCGGGGTCACATGCCTTACCATCTGCCGATGAGCCAAGCCAAGACTTCTCCCGTCCATCTGACTGCCGCTGCTACCGGTGCCCTCCCGCGTGCACTGCTGCTGGCGATCTGCATCATCTATGGACTGGCTGGCCTGTTCGGCCGCGACCCCTGGAAAAACGAGGATGCCGCCGGATTCGGCGTGATGTGGCAACTCGGCAGCGGCGGCCTGCAGGACTGGCTCATGCCGAACATCGTCGGCCGCCCCTACAGCGACGATGGCCCACTCGTATTCTGGATCGGCGGCGGCATGATCCGCCTGCTTGGCGGCTGGCTCGGCGCGCCGGATGCGGCAAGACTCGCCACCGCGCTGTTCTACTTCGCCACCTGCGCACTGGTCTGGTACTCGACCTACCTGCTGGGCCGCCGCGACGAGGTGCAGCCCTTCGCCTTTGCCTTCGGCGGTCAGCCTGACGCGCGGTCCTACGGACGCGCGCTCGCCGATGGGGCCCTGCTGATCTTCCTGGCCTGCGTTGGCCTGGCGTTGCGCGGTCACGAAACCACCGCACAGGTCGGCCAGGTCTGCTTCATCGCCTTCACCCTGTACGGCCTTGTGCGCAGCCTTGACAAGCCGGTACAGGGCAGCCTCTGGTTCGGCGTCGGGCTTGGCGCCCTTTGCCTGGCCAGCGGGCCGATCCTGCCGCTGGTATTGCTTGCCGCGACACTCATTGCCGGACTGATCTGCCGACCGCTGCCGCTGATGCGGCTGCTGACGATCGGGGCGCCGCTCGGCATCCTCATCATCGCCGTATGGATAGCCACGGTATATTTCGGCGCCACCGTCACGGACGATGCGGTGACCTATATTCGCGAGTGGGCTCGCTACGACCGCCACACCTACGGCCCGCCTTCTCTGGCAGCCGCCGGCTTCATCGCACGCAACTTCTTCCTGTTCTCGTGGCCGGTCTGGCCGATTGCCGCCTTTGCATGGCTGTCGTGGCGCGGCATGCGCCGGGCACCCCATGTGACGCTGCCGCTGTCGTTCCTGGCCGTGCTGTTCGTGCTGCTGGTGTTGCTGCGCAGCCCGGGAGACGTGCAGTTCATCTTGCTGCTGCCGCCGATGGCCGTTCTGGCTGCCTTCGCGCTTCCGACGCTGCCACGCGCGGCGATCAACGCGATCGACTGGTTCTCGCTGCTGTTCTTCACGATCCTGGGCGGCACGATCTGGTTCCTCTGGGTCGCGAAGACCACGGGTTGGCCGCCGCGCATCGCCAGCAACGTATTCCGTCAGTTGCCCGGATTCCAGCACACGTTCACGATCAGCGCCGTCATCATCGCGCTGGCGGTGACGGTGGCATGGGTGTTGATCGTGCGCTGGCGCCTGTCACGCGCGCCGAAACAGATCTGGCGACCCGTGGTTATTTCCGCCGCCGGCACGACGCTGATGTGGGTCATGGCGATGACGCTGTGGCTGCCGTCCATCAACTACGGCAAGACCTATCGAGACGTGGCACAGGCCGCCCAACTGGCGCTGCCGTCCACCTATACCTGCGTGCAGCCCATCCGCATGGGCGATGCGCAGCTTGCCTCGTTTGCCTATTTCGGTCATATCCGTTTCGGCGGTCCCGATGACGGCTGCGACATACTGCTGCGGCATGATGCCGTGGACTACGGCGCCCCGAGCAGCATCTCCCATTTCGAATGGCGCCTGATCTGGGAAGGTCGCCGACCCGCCGACCGTGACGAGCGCTTCCGCATGTACCGGCTCGTCGATTTGTCGCACACCACCCCGCCACGGCCGACAATTCAGCGCCGGCTGCCGCGTCAGCCCTGAGCATCTGCCGCCCGGTAGCATCCGGACGGCGTTGCCACCCGCTGGCACGCGGCCGGCCCCTACCCTAGAAGAACGATGAGCAGCGCGCTGCAAGATATTCGTCGCATTACCCATCTGGCCGCCCCCGTGCTGGTTGGACAACTGGCGGTCATCGCGTTCGGTGTCATCGACACCATCATGTCCGGCCGTGCCTCGGCCACCGATCTTGCCGCTGTCGGCTTGGGCGGATCGATCTATGTCACGGTCTACGTCAGCCTGATGGGCGTGCTGCAAGCGCTCGCGCCTGTTGCGGGACAGCTGTACGGCGCCAACCGATCCGCGGAGATCGGCGCCGAGGTACGGCAGGCCGCATGGCTCGGCGTGGCGCTGGCCATCCCCGGCATGCTGTTGCTGCTGTTTCCCGCACCGTTGCTGGAATTCGCCAAAGCACCACCCGAGTTGGTCGAAAAAGCATCGCATTATCTGCATATCGGCGCATACGGCCTGCCCGCAGCGCTGGGGTTTCGCATCTACATGGCGCTGAACAATGCGCTATCTCGCCCCGTCATGGTGACGGTGCTGCAGATCGCTGGCCTGGCACTCAAGATTCCACTCAATGCCTGGTTCATCGAAGGCGGTTATGGCCTCGCCCCGATGGGCGGGCCCGGCTGCGCGCTGGCATCCACGCTGATCAGCTGGATATGGTTTCTATCCGGACTGGCGATCCTGCTGCGCGGTACGGCGTACCGGTCCCTGGAGATCTTCACGCGTTGGGAGTGGCCACGCTGGGACCGGATTCAGCCTCTTCTGCGCCTGGGGCTGCCGATGGGACTCACCTACCTGATCGAGATCACGTCATTCACCCTGATGTCGATCTTCATCACACGCATGGGCACCGATACCCTTGCGGGGCATCAGATCATCGCCAACCTCAGCGCCGTGGCGTACATGATGCCGCTGTCGCTATCCATCGCCACCTCGACGCTCGTCGCGCAGTCCATTGGCGCACGCGATATGGCTGCCGCGCGGCGTATCGGCTGGCGTGGCATTCGCTTGGGCGCTGGACTCTCGCTACTGACCGGCATGCTGCTCTGGCTGCTGCGCGAGCCGCTGCTGCATGCCTATGTCAGCGACCCGGCCGTAATTGCCAAAGCATTGCCGCTGATGCTGTTTGTCGCGTTCTATCAAGCCTTTGATGCTGTACAGGTCATGAGCGCGTTCATCCTGCGCGCGTACAAGATCGCGCTGATCCCGACGCTGATCTACGCCGGCTCACTCTGGGGCGTGGGGCTTGGTGGCGGCTATGTGATGGGTTTCGGCCTGATCGATGCGCTGCCCGCCTTCACTCGCGGCGCATCGGGCTTCTGGTTGGCCAACAGCATCAGCCTGGCAATTGCCGGAACGCTGCTGGTTCGATACTTCATGCGCGTGAGTCGCGTTGGATAACCCCAATCAATGGCGCACAGAAAAAATGCCCGCGTATGCGGGCATTTTTAATTTGGTGAAGCGGACGGGACTCGGCTACATCCCACAGGCTGCGGATTCGCTTGCAAGCGAATCTCTGCGAGTCCGGCCAGGTGCCGCGCAGATGGCTCGCTCCGTTTCGTACAGACGAAAAAAATGCCCGCTTGCGCGGGCATTTCTAATTTGGCGGAGCGGACGGGGCTCGAACCCGCGACCCCCGGCGTGACAGGCCGGTATTCTAACCAACTGAACTACCGCTCCTTTTTCGGTTGCTATCCGAAGCTTCGCTCCGGACAGCCAACTGGACGTTTGATTACGTCCAACATCTGGCGTCCCCTAGGGGATTCGAACCCCTGTACTCACCGTGAAAGGGTGATGTCCTAGGCCTCTAGACGAAGGGGACAGAAACTTGGGGGAGCTAAGCGGGATCGAACCGCTGACCTCTTGCATGCCATGCAAGCGCTCTCC